>JAGDMV010000079.1 GCA_017860675.1 Chloroflexota bacterium | reverse complement strand
CCGAGGCGGCCCGGTGGGCGGACGGCCTCGTCGACCGCTGGGAGCGGGCAGGCCGCCCGTTCGAGCGCAGGCTGGTGGACGCCGCCCTGGACGCCCTCTTGACCATGCCACCCTCGCAGGGCGAGCTGGTCCTCCTCCACCAGGATCTCCACGCCGACAACATCCTCGCGGCTGATCGCGAGCCCTGGCTGGCGATCGACCCGAAGCCGCTGGCCGGGGAGCGCGCCTTCGGGCTGGCCCCGATCATCCGCTCGTTCGAGCTGGGCCACGGCCGGCAGGAAGTCGCCCGCCGGCTCGACCGGCTGACGGCCGAGCTCGGGCTGGACCGCGAGCGGGCCCGGCTGTGGACGATTGCCCAGACGGTGGCCTGGTCGGTCGGGAGCGATTACCTCGCACAGCATGTCGAGACGGCCCGCTGGCTGCTCGAGGATGCCGGTCGCTGACCCGACGGCTCGCCCTCACCGGTGACGCCGGGCTCGGGCCGGGAGGCGACCCTTCGCAAGCGAGAGCCGCTCAGCCGTCGGCGGCGTCCGTGCTGGTCCCCGGCGCTCCCCTCCGCCGCACGGAGCCGCCGGACGGGACGACGAGGCTGGTGAAGTCCTCCTCGGCGACCGACGGCTCGACCAGGCAGTTCCGCCCGATCCGGGCCCCGGACGGGATGCGGGCCCGCTCGCCGACCACGGTGATGCCGGTGGTGAGGAGCTCGGGCTCGTCCTCGTTCGCGATCGTGCGGTCCTCGCCCTCGCCCACGACCGCTCCCGCGCCCACCTTGACGAACTTGTCGACCACGGCCGTGTCGATGATGGCGCCGGGCCCGATCTCGGTGTCGAGGAGGATGATCGAGTCCTTGACCACGGCGCCCTCGTACACCCGGACGCCAGGCGACAGCACGGAGTTGGCGACCATGCCGTTGACGATGCATCCGTGGCTGACGAGCGAGTGCCGGGCGACGGCCCAGGGGCCCATCTTGGCCGGGGCGCGTTCCTCCGATCGGGTGTGGATGAGCCACGTCGTATCGAACAGGTCGAGCGGCGGGACCAGCGCGACGAGGTCCAGGTTGGCCGCCCAGTAGGCCTCGATCGTGCCGACGTCGCGCCAGTAGCCCTCGAAGCGGTGGCCGAAGACGCGCGCCCCGCCGGCGAGCATCTCGGGGATCACGTCCTTGCCGAAGTCGTGGGCGGACTCCGTGAGCCAGCGGTCCAGGGCAGCGCGGCTGAAGACGTAGACGCCCATGGACGCGAGGTCGCTCTTCGGCTCGGCGGGCTTCTCCTCCCACTCGACGATCCGGAGGTCTTCGTCGAGGGCGCAGATGCCCATCCGGCTCGCCTCGGCCAGGGGCACCGTGCGGACCGCCACGGTCAGGTCGGCATTCGACTTCCGGTGGGCGGCGATCATCGGCCGGTAGTCCATCTTGTAGACGTGGTCGCCGCCCAGGACGAGAACCAGCTCCGCCCCGGCCTCGTCGATGTCGTGCAGGTTGTAGAAGACGGCGTCGGCCGTTCCCAGGTACCAGTCGCTCTTGTCGCGCGAGATGAACGGCTGGAGGACCCGGATGCCGAAGCCGCGGATTCGCTCCAGGTCCCAGGGGCGCCCCGTCCCGATGTGGGAGATGAGCGAGCGCGGGTTGTACTGGGTCAGGACCATGACGCGGTCGATGCCCGAGTTGGCGCAGTTCGAAAGGCTGAAGTCGATCAGCCGGAACTTGCCACCGAAGGGAACGGCAGGTTTGGAGCGTACGGCCGACAGGATGGAGAGTCGCTCACCGGCTCCGCCGGCCAGGATCACCGCCAGCACGTCGCCCATGCCTGCCTCCATGCCATCACCGGCCCGCCGGACGGATGGCCCGCCCCCGGCTGATGCCGGCGATGGAGCGCACCGTCATTGTGGCCGTCCTGTACAACCCCCGGGGGATCGTTGCCCGGGCCGGGACGCACGCGCGGCGATATCCACCAATCGGGGCGGCGGTCCGCGCAGCCGCCGTGCCCCCCGCACCAGCCGCGGCTGGCTGAGCCTCAGGCTCCGGGGTCGCGGCCCGTCGCCGGCGGGTCGGCGACCAGCGTGCCGCCGCGGACGGTGGCGCCGACGACCATGGCCGCCCCGATCAGGACGATGTTCTTGATGATGTACTGGCCCTCAAGGGTCGGCGCGATCGGGAACCGGCTGAAGGTCTCCTCCGGGAAGAGCAGCAGGGGTGTGAAGGTTCCGGCCATCTGGAGCGCGAGCAGGAGCAGTGTCGCGCGCAGGAAGCGGCCGGTCAGGAGCCCGAGCCCGATCAGGACCTCCCACGCCCCGAGGACCGGCACGGACACGGCCGGCCCCACCAGGCCGAGGCTGAGCTGCTCGATGGTCCGGGCCGCCAGCTCCTCGGCGGGGCTCAGGCCGCTGACCAGCTTGAGCGCTCCGAACCAGAGGAAGACGATCCCCAGCGAGACGCGAAGGACCGGGATCGCAGAGCGGGCCAGGGTGGTGGTGATGGTGCGGTCGGCCCGGTCGAAGCGATCCGTCCAGGTCATGGCGGTGGTCTTGGATGAGACGCGGAGCATGGCTTCCTCGCAGGGGCGGACGGGAGTGACGCGGCTGTGGATGCGTTCCACCCGTCCATTCGCGCCGGCCACGCGGGCAGATCTCGTCGAACATGAGGTGGCGATGACAGCCCGCCGCACCGGCGTCCCGCCGACCACCGTCGTGACCCGATCCTGGCCTACTCTCCGTTGATCGCCGGCTCCGCCGCCCGTCGGGCCAGCTCGCTGGCCATGCCCCGGAAGATCAGCGCGTGGGCCGGGTACAGCACGTACCAGTAGGCCAGGCCGGGCAGGCCCTTCGGCTCGAAGAACGCCGTCTGGAGGAGCCGGCTGCCTGCGGCGGCCGGGACGACCTCGAACTGGAGCCAGGCCCGCCCGGGTACCTTCATCTCGGCGCGCAGCCGGAGAAGGGTGGGGCGCCGCACCTCCTCCACCCGCCAGAAGTCGAGGGCGTCGCCGACGCGCAGCTCGTCGGGGTCGCGCCGGCCGAGGCGCATGCCGACGCCGCCGACGGCTCGGTCGACGAGCCCGCGCAGCCGCCACAGCAGGTTGCCGTACGGCCAGCCGGCCGCACCGCCCACGCGCTCGACGACCGCGAAGACGCGCTCCGGGGTTGCGCGGACGCTCCGGGCGCGGCGGTCGATGATCATCCCCTCCCGTGACTCCACCGCCGGCAGGCTGGCCCGGTCGGGCGGCGCGATGGCGTCGAACCAGGTCGATTCCACCGCGTGACGGTCGGTCCGGTCGATCGCCAGCTGGAGCGCCTCGCGGTATGGTGCCGGCGAGACCCCGAGGCGGCGTGCCGGGCCGGGGTTGCGGACGATCACCTCGTTGCGCAGCCCCTCGATGAGCGGTCGGGCGATCGCCGCCGGGACCGGCGAGACGAGGCCGACCCAGTACGAGGAGAGGCGCGGGGTCAGCACGGGCACCGGGATCATCAGCCGGCGCAGGCCGCGCAGGCGGGCGTAGGTCATCATCATCGCGCCGTACGAGAGGACGTCCGGGCCCCCGATCTCGACGATGCCGCCGACCTCGGGGTGGTCGACGGTGGCCACCAGGTAGTCGAGGACGTCGCGGATCCCGATCGGCTGGCAGCGCGTCGAGACCCAGCGCGGCGTGATCATCAGCGGCAGCCGCTCGGTGAGGTGGCGGAGGGTCTCGAACGACGCGCTGCCCGAGCCGATGACGATCGCAGCGCGGAGCTCGGTGACGGGGATGCCGTGGGCGGCGAGCTCGCTGCCCACCTCATGACGGCTGGCAAGGTGGTGCGACAGGTCGGCCTCGTCATCGCCGAGCCCGCCCAGGTAGACGATCCGCCCGACCCCGGCCTGGGCGGCGGCGCCAGCGAAGTTGCGCGCGGCGCGGCGGTCGCGCTCGGCGAAGCCGGCCTCGCCGCCGCCCATCGAGTGGGCGAGGTAGAAGGCGAGGTCGATCCCTGCCACGGCCGGCTGGAGCGTCTCCGGGTCGAGCAGGTCGGCGCCGACCACGCGAGCGCCGGGGAAGCGGGCGGCGAGCGGGCGTGGGTCGCGCGCCATCAGCGCCAGCACGTGCCCGCGACGGGCAAGGAGCGGCACGAGCCGTCCGCCGATGTAGCCGCTGGCGCCGACGACGAGGATACGCATCGCGGTCACCATTCTCGCGCCGGCGGGTCGTGCCTGCTCATGCGAACACGTTCGGGCGAGCCCCGCGGGCGGATGCCGCCGGCGGATGCCGCCGCGCTGGTTCCGGCCGTCGCGCCGGGCCCCGCCCGCCGATAGACTGCGGGGGCCGACCTGGCGCCGCGGCGTCGCCGGGACCCGGGCCGGCCTCCCGGGGAGGGTCACCGGTGACCGAACGAACGGCTGCGCCGGGCCGGCCGGCGGAGGTGGATGCCGTCCTCGACCGGATCCGCCGCGCGCCGTCGATCCTTGCCGTGTTCGCGCTGGCCGGCGAGCTGGCCGACGTGCCCGCGCGCTCTGCTGCCTCCGACCGCGACGCGGATCTCCTGGTCGAGGCGACAAGGGACGCCGGCGACGCTCCCACGGCGATCGCCGCCGTCCATGCCCTCGGGCGCCTGGCCGGGGCCGGCGGCGCCGCCGACGATCGGCTCGCCGAGCTGGCGGGCTCGGCCGGCGACTGGCTCGCCCCGCACGCCGCCTGGGCGCTGGCGTTCCGTCCGCCCCGCGAGGATGCCGTCCGGGGCCTCGTCGGCTTGGTCGGGGACGGCCGCCTGGCGGGGATGCTCGCCCAATGGACGCTCGGCCGATGGGCCATCGCCCGGCCGGAGCTGATCGAGCTCGCGCTCACCGGCCGGCTTCGTCACGAGCCGGCGGCCGAGGTCCGCGCCCGCCTGGTCGAGACCCTGGGCCTCGTCCCGGGGACCGACGCGCACCTGGCGACGATCGCCTGCGACACCGCCGAGGCGGTGGAGGCCCGTGTCGCGGCGCTGGCGGCCGCCGGGGATCGCGACGCGCCTCCGGCCGGGGCGCTCGAGACGACCGCGCAGGACGAGGGACCCGCCGCCGATGCCGCCCGGTTCGCCCTGCTGGACCGCGAGCTCCGGGCGGCGTCGCACGGGCATCCCGCCGGTCCCGGTCTGCGGGTGGCGCAGGTCCACCTGGGCAGCCGCCTCGACCCGACGCTCACCCACGCCGGCGAGGCCGACACCGGGGGGATCGCCACCCTCCTCGTCCAGCTCGGCGAGGCCCTCGCCCGGGACGTGCGGATCGCGGCCGTCACCACGATCGGGCGCGGCCCGGCGGCGGATGCCCTCGCATCGCTCGAGGCGGCCGGCGACCGGCATGCCGTGGTTGCGGTGCCGCTCGAGCACCACGAGGGATCCTCTTTCGTCGACCCGTGGCCGGCCCGGGTGGCGGCCGAGCGCGGCTTGCGCCGCATCCTTCGCCTCCGCCGCCCCGGCATCGTCCACCTCCGCATGGCCGACGTGGGCAGCCTGGCGGCCTGCCGCGTCGCCCGGAGCGAGGGCGTTCCCACCGTCTTCACCCTCGCCCCCGATCCCCACTCGGTGATCGCCGGCATGGAGCGTGCCGGCGAACTCGACCGGGCGTCGTTCGGCCCCGCCGACGCCCGCGCCAACTACTGGTTCCGGGCGTGGCTCGTCGACCGCCTGGCGCGCGGGGCCCGCCAGGTCGTGCTCTTCCCGCGGCCGGCGCTGGCGGCGACGCTGCGCGACCTGGTCGGGATCGACGTGGAGGCCGACCCGGACCGCTACCGTGTCATCCCTGAGGGCATCGACCTGGAGCCCGTGCGGGCCGCCCGGGCCGCGCTGACCGGGGCCGGCCCTGGCGCGGTGACGCCCGTCGTGGCCGACCTGCAGGACGCGATCGCCGCCCTGGGTCCGGAGCGCCGGGCCCTCCCACTGGTCGTCAGCGTCGGCCGCGTGGTCGAGGTCAAGGGGATGGCCAGGATCGTGGAGGCGTTCGCGGCCGACCCGGATCTCCTCCGGCGGGCGAACCTCGTCATCGTCGGCGGCGACCTCGATGACCCGTCGCCCGCCGAGCGGGCCGAGATCGAGCGGATCGAGACGGTCTTCGTCGACCACCCGGAGCTGGCCGGGGCACTCGTCCTTCTCGGGCACCGGCCCCACGATGAGGTCCACCGCGTCCTCGCCCTGGCCCGGGCAGGCCTGGCGCCCTGGATCGCGCCCGGCGGCGCGTACGCCTGCGGGAGCCGCAAGGAGGAGTTCGGGCTGGCGATCGTGGAGGCGCTCGCAGCCGGGCTGCCGGTCGTCGCCCCGCGCGGCGGAGGGCCGGCGTCCTACGTCGAGGACGGGATCACCGGTCTCCTGGTCGACACGCTCGACCGGGCGGCGCTCGGCGCAGCGATCCGTGGAGCGCTGGATCTTGCCGGGACCGCCGGTCGGGCCCGGCGGGCGGAGCGCGTGGTCGAGGAGCGCCTGACCATCGGGGCGATGGCCGGCGCGCTCATCCCGGTCTACGCCGCGAACGCCGGTGCGGTGGGCGAGGCGGCCGGCGCGGCCAACGTGGCCGCGACCGACGGCGCCTCTTCCCCCGCCGACGGCGCCTCTTCCCCCGCCGACGGCGCCTCTTCCCCCGCCGATGCCGCCGGAACCGATGCCGCCCGGCCTGCAGGAGCTCCCGGCCCGTGACCCTCCTCGTCGTCAGCCCCGACTACGCCTCCCACCTCCTGCCGCTGCTCGCCCTGGCGGCTCCGTGGGCGCGAGCCGGCAATCGGGTCGTCGTCGCGACCGGGCCCGGCGTCTCGGAGCGGGTAACGGAGGCCGGTTTCGAGTGGGTCCCGCTCGTCCTCGGCCGCGGCTCCAACCCCGGGGTGGCGCGGACCCAGGACCAGCCCAGGGGCGAGGATGAGAACCTGGCCGCCTTCTTCGAGGCCTCCCGCCACGGGATGGTGGCGACGCTCCGGTTGCAGGCCGAGCTGCGCCGCAATGACTTGCTGTGGCAGCCGGGCGAGACCGCCCGGAGGACGGTCGAGGTCGTGGAGGCGGTCGCGCCGGACGCTGTCGTCGTCGACCACCTCGCATTCGGGGCGACGCTCGGCCTGCGCGCGGCCGCGGCCCCGTACGTCGACGTCGTCCTCGGCCATCCTTCGGCGCTTCCCCTGGCCGGCGAGCGCTACGGCGTCCCGCCCGCCTGGCCCGCCTGCTTCCGGCCGAGTCTGGCTGAGTTCGCCGGCCTGGAGCGGCTCGCCGACGAAGTCGCCCGGCTCTTCACCGCCGACTACAACCGGGCGCTGCGGGAGGTGAGCCCGACCGCGGCCGGGGTGGACGACGCGTTCGGGGCTCACGGCGATCTCGTCCTCTACAGCTACCCCGAGGCGCTCCACGATCCCGGCCGGGCCCCGCGCCTCCCGGTCGACCACGCCTTCCTGGGCTCGCTCGTTCGCGACGAGGCGCCGGACGTCGAGACGGCGGCGTGGCTGGGGCGCGAGCCGGGGCGCCCGCTCGTCGTCGTCTCGTTCGGCACCTTCCTGTCGGCCCGGGCCGACGTCCTGGCGAAGGTGGCGGCCGCGCTCCGCGGGCTGGACGTCCGGGTGGCCCTGGCCACCGGCTCCGCCGACCAGGCGACCCTTGGCCCTCTCCCCCTCGATTGGCTGGTGCGGCCCTTCCTGCCCCAGGTGGCGCTCGTCCGGGAGGCGGAGCTGGCGGTCACCCACGCCGGCAACAACGGGGTCACCGAGGCGCTCAATGCCGGCGTGCCCCTCCTCGTCCTGCCGTTCTCGACTGACCAGTTCGCGGTCGCGGCCGACCTCGAGCGCACCGGGCTCGGCCTGGCCGCCGACCCGAACGCGGTGGCCGCCGAGGCGATCCGGGAGGCTGTCGTCGCCCTGCTCGGCGACCCCTACCGGTCCGCCGCGGCGGCGCTCGGGAGCGAGCTCCGCGCCGACCCCGGCCCGGCCAGGGCCATGCGGGCGATCGCCGCCGGCTGACGGCGGGCGCCCGCCGCTCATCGATGCGGTGGCTGCCGTTCCGCGGCGCGGACCGTACCGTCGGCATGTGCGGCGGACGGCATGCCGCGGCGCGTACCATCGTGTTGCCCACGCGCTTCCACCAACCGACTGCCCGACGAGGTGAGACCCATGCCCGACCAGCCCCCGGGCGCCGCCGCGCCCGTCACCTCCTGGCACGCGCTCACAGTCGAGGAGGTTCTCGCCGCCCAGGGCGTCGACGCTGCGGCTGGCCTCTCCTCGGCCGAGGTGACGTCCCGGCGGGAGAAGTACGGCCCGAACCGCTTCGCCGAGCAGAAGCGCGAGCCCCGCTGGCGGGCCTTCCTTCGCCAGTACGCCGACCTGATGCAGGTCGTCCTGCTGGTGGCCGGCATCGTCAGCATCTGGCCCGTGGGCGAGCCCCAGACGGGCGTCATGCTGATCCTGCTGACCGTCTTCAACGCCTACCTCAGCCTGGCCCAGGAGGGCAAGGCGGCGGCCGCGGTGGCGGCGCTC
>JAGDMV010000220.1 GCA_017860675.1 Chloroflexota bacterium | reverse complement strand
CCTCTGCCCGGGCGGATCCTCATCCCGGTCGCCAACCCGGCCACGGCCGAGGAGCTCGTCCGTTTGGGTGCCGATCTGCTCGACCCCCGTTCAGGCGAGCTGACCGCCCTCGGGATCGTCGAGGTGCCCGAGGAGATGGCCCTGTCCGACGGGGCGACCCGCGCCCGCCAGGCACGGCGCCTGCTCCAGCGGGTGCTCGACTACGCGCCCGAAGGGACGATCGTCCGGCCCGTCGTCCGCATCGGCCGGCGAGCGGCCGAGGGTATCGTCGAGGCGGCCATCGAGCTCGAGGCCGACCTCGTCATCTTCGGCTGGGCCGGCAGACCCGGCACCGCGGAGCGCCGCGCCGGAACCGTGTTCTCGCCCACGATCGACGCGGTTGTGCGCCGCCCGCCGTGCCACATCGCGGTCGTCAAGCAGCGCGCGCCCCGCGAGATCCGCCGGATCCTGGTACCGGTCCGGGGCGGCCCGCACGCGGAGCTGGCCCTCGAGTACGCCGACGCGCTGGCCCGTCGCCACGGGGCAAGGATCACCGTCCTCCACGTCGTCCCGCCGGGCGTCGGCGCCGCCGTCCGGGCCCAGGCCGAGCGGGCCGTGGCCGCGCTCGTTCACCAGCGCGCCCGCGGCCATGCCGACGGCATCGTTCGCGAGGCTCCCAATGTCCGCAACGCCATCCTCAAGGAGGCGGAGTCGGCGGACCTGGTGATCATGGGCGCCTCGGCCGCTCCGGAGGGCACGACCGAGGATACGTACCTCTTCGGGATCCTGCCCGAGACCATCGCCGCCCGGGCGACGCCGTCGGTGATCGTGGTCAAGACCCGGGAGCCGATCGACCGGGCGATCTTCGACCGCCTCGCCCAGCGCCCGGAAACCCTGGCCGCCGCCGAGCGCGCCGCCGAGGAGGTGCGCGCGGTCCCGGCGCGGGTGGATCGCTGGTTCGCCGAATCGAACTTCCACCACCGCGAGTTCGCCGACCTCGCCAAGCTCACCGCGCTCAAGGAACGCCAGGGCATCACCGTCAGCCTCGTCCTGCCGACCCTCAACGAGGAGGGAACGATCGGCTCCATCGTCCGGCGGGCGCGGACCGCGCTCATGGAGCGGTTCCCGCTCGTCGACGAGCTGCTGGTGATCGACTCGGCCTCTACCGACCGGACCCGCCAGATCGCCGCAGCCGAGGGCGCCCGGGTCGTCGTCCACCAGGAGGTCCTCGACCGCTACGGCAGCCACCGCGGCAAGGGCGAGGCGCTCTGGAAGAGCCTCTACGAGACGTCGGGCGACCTGGTGGCCTGGGCCGACACGGACGTGCGAGCCTGGCACCCGCGGATGGTCTACGGGACGCTCGGGCCGCTCCTCGTCGAACCGCGCATCGGCTACGTCAAGGGCTACTACGAGCGGCCGATCGTGGAGGCCGGGGTGCTGAAGGAGGGCGGTGGGGGGCGTGTCACCGAGCTGGTGGCGCGGCCCCTGCTCAACCTCTTCTACCCGGACCTGTCCGGCTTCATCCAGCCCCTGTCGGGCGAGTACGCCGGGCGGCGGGCGCTGCTCGAGGCCATCCCCTTCTTCACCGGCTACGCGGTCGAGATCGGGCACCTCATCGACATCGTCGAGCGGGCCGGCCTCGACGCGCTGGGCCAGGTCGACCTGGAGCGACGGGTCCACCGCAACCAGGAGCTCGAGGGCCTGTCGCGGATGAGCTTCGTCATCCTCCAGGCGGTGATGAAGCGGCTGGAGGAGCGGCGCCGGGTGCGCCTCTTCGCCGAGCTCGGCTCGACGATGAAGCTGCCGCGCTCGGGCCGCGATCGCCTGAGCCTGGAGATCATCGACCTGGCCGACATGGAGCGGCCGCCGATGATCCGCATCCCGGAGTACGTGGAGCGGCGCACCGGGATCCCGGCCCTGACGCCGGCCGACCGCGACTCCCCGGCGGGATGACGCGTCAGCACCCGACCGCCGGCGAGCTGCCGGCGCGCTCGCGTCCCCTCACGGTCGTCTTCGCCCCGGACTCGTTCAAGGGTTCGTTGACGTCCGTCGAGGTCGCCCGGGCGCTCGCCTCCGGCTGGGCCGGCCTCCGCCCCGCGGATACCGTCCTGCTGGCGCCGCTGGCCGACGGCGGGGAGGGCACGCTCGCGGCGATCGAGGCGGCCGGCGGCTGGGAGCCGATGGAGGCCATCGTCCACGGACCGCTCGGGGAGGCGCGCACCGCCCGCTGGCTCCGCTCGGCGGACGGGCGGCACGGGGTCGTCGAGATGGCCCAGGCCTCCGGCCTGTCGCTCGTCCCGGCCGCGGCCCGGGAGCCCGTCGCGGCCACGACCCGCGGGACGGGCGAGCTGGTCCGGGCGGTCCTCGACGACGGGGTGCGGCAGCTCACCCTGGGCATCGGCGGGAGCGCAACCACCGATGGCGGGCTCGGCTGCCTGGTCGCCCTCGGCGCGGGCTGGGAGCCCGGCTCGGCATCCACCCCGGCGACGGTGCGCCTCGACGGCCTCGACCCCCGCCTGCCCGAGCTCGAGCTGCGGATCGCCTGCGACGTCACCAACCCCCTCCTCGGCCCGGACGGGGCGGCCGCCGTCTACGGCCCGCAGAAGGGGGCCGACCCCGCGCAGGTGGCCCTGCTGGACGCCCGGCTGGCGCGCTGGGCGGACGCTCTCGAGGCCGCCGCGGGCCGCCACGAACGCGACACCCCCGGGGCCGGGGCGGCCGGCGGGCTCGGCTTCGGCCTCCTCTGCCTCCGCGACCGAGTCCGCTCGCTGGAGCTCGTGCCGGGGGTCGAGCTGGTCATGGCGCAGGCCGGCCTCGACGCGAAGCTTGCCCTCGCCGACCTCGTCATCACTGGCGAGGGCCGGATCGACGCCCAGACCGCGTTCGGCAAGACGGCCCTGGGGGTTGCCCGGCGAGCGGTCGCGGCCGGCCTGCCGTGTATCGCCGTGGGCGGCGGCGTGGAGCCGGAGGGCGCGGAGGCGCTGGCGGCGGTCGGGGCGGTCGTCGTGTCCGTGGCGGAGCGGTCGCAGTCGATCGAAGAGGCGATGGCCGCCGGCACCATTCCCCTGGAGCGCTGCGGTGAGCGGCTGGCCCGCCTGGTCGAGCTCGGGATGTCGCTGGCCGCTAGACGGCCGGGT
>JAGDMV010000078.1 GCA_017860675.1 Chloroflexota bacterium | reverse complement strand
GGCCGTGTCGCTGATGTAGAACGCGCCGGCGGAGTCCATGACGATGTACTCGGGCTCCCCCGAGAAGCGTGCCTCCGGGCCCACGCCATCGGCCGTGCCCGTCTCGCCCGGCTTGCCCGCGAGCGTCGAGACCACGCAGGCGCTGCTGCCGACCGCAGGAGTTGCGGTCGGGATCGGCGCCTGCGTGCCGATCGCCGCTGACGGGGTCGCGGTCGGGGATGGCGTCGGTGTCGCGCTTCCGGCGCAGCCGCCCAGCAGGAGCGTCACTGTCAGACCGACGAGGAGCCGCCTCGTCGTGATGCGTTCGCCCATCCCGAATCCCTCCTCTGGTTCAGGGCGCCGGGCCTCCGAGGCCGGTGCCCGCGTGGGGGGCGCCGTCGGTGCTGGCCGCCCGGCGTGAGTCTGCGGTCAGGGCGTGCAGACCATCGTGCGAATGACGCTGTTCCCGGAGTCGACGATGTAGAACATGCCGGAGGCGGCCCGGACGATGTCGGTCGGACCCCGGAAGCGCGCGGCGTCCCTGCGTCCGTCCTGGTAGCCCGCCTCGCCGGGCCTGCCGGCGAGGAGCGTCACGCTCCCTCCACCCATGGCCGTCTCGAGGATCGTGTTGTCGAGAGGTGAGCTGATGTCGAGGCTGCCCGAGGGATCAGCCCAGACGGCGCCGGGTCGGCCGTAGGAATCCCAGTCGCCCTGCAGCGTGGAAACCGTCCCGTAGGGGAACGAACCGGAGGGCGAGACCATCCGCAGCTCGGTGCGGTCGCCGCGGCTCGCCACGTCGATGACGTACAGGTCGCCCCAACCGGCGAACTCCACGTCGATCGGCGACTCAAAGCGGGCAGCAAGTCCTGTACCGTCGGTCGAGCCCGCCCGGTCTCTCTCGCCGGCGAGCGTCGTGACGGTCCCGTCAAAGGCGATCTGGAGAATCACGTTGCCTTCGCTCCCGCCGGCGTAGACGCTGGGCGGGTAGCCGACCCATCCACCGCTGTTGACCGCGACCCCGACCGGGGAGATGCCGAGCCCCTGCACAAGCGTGGTGACGGTCCCGTCCGGGTCGATCCTGCGGATCGCGTCGTTGGCAGTGTCGGCGACGTACAGGACGCCGGCCTCGTCGATCGCGATCCCGCCCGGGTGGTTGAAGCGGGCGGCCACGCCCAGGCCATCGGCGAACCCCGGCTCACCCAGCCGGCCAGCGAACGTCGTCACGGTCCCGTCCGCGGTCATCTTGCGGATCGCGTGGTTGCCTGTGTCGGTGATGTAGAGCGCCCCGGCCGAGTCCATGACGATCGACCTGGGCTCCGAGAGGCGGGCGGCCGCGCCGCTACCGTCGGCGGCGCCCGCCTCGCCCGGCTTGCCGGCGAGGGTCGAGACGTCGCAACGGGTGGAGTCCGGCTGGAGCAGCCAGCGCGACTCGCCCGTGGTGGTGGTGAAGGCCCACACCCCGGCGTAGGGGTAGGTCACGCCGACGCCGATCGGCTCGCCGGCGCTCGACAGGCAGACGATCCGGCGATTGAGTGAGTCGTAGACGGGAGGCATGCTCTCGCACCAGTTGGGCGTCGGCGAGCCGGCCCCGGTAGGGGTGCGGAGGGTGCGCCAGGCCCCGGCCCCGGCATCGTATCCGTCGATCCGGCCGGGGGTCGCCAGGGCGCTGGCCGCCCCCCCGTTGTCGCGGTTGAAGAAGACGGGGAGGCCCGAGGCCTCGTCGAACACCGCCCGGCCGTTCGTGGGGTAGCAGTCCCTTGAAGCGGCCCAGTACCCGCACACGATGAGATCGGAGCGAGCCGGGGAGGCCTCCAGCCGCCACGTGCCGGTGCCGGGATCGAACGTCCAGGTTTCGCCCTGCTCACTCTGCGGCACCTGGTACATGCCCGGCAGGGCCGGCACCGAGCGCGAACTGTCGGCGGGGACTCCCGCGAACGAGACCGCCACGGCAACCACCAGGTCGTTCCGAGGGTCGTAGCCGAAGGCCAGCTTGTCTTCCGTTGGGACCGCACCCGTGACCGGATCCGGCCGCTGGCGAACCTTCGCGAGGGTGTTCGTGTCGACGTCGTAGGCCCACATCGCCGCGCCGTCGTACAGGACGACCAGGCCGGACGGGTCGTGGTAGAACAGCGTGCCGTAGGTGGGATTCGCGGCGTCGCTCTCCACCCACGGGAGGGAGCCGACCCTCGTCCAGCGGTCGGCCGCGAAGTCGTAGCTCCAGACAACGCGGGTGGTGACGTCCGCCGAGGGCCCGCGAGACTGGCGGTCGGGCTCGCCTTGGTACATCGCGGCAACCGCCGGCACGGCCCCCGTGCTCCCGCCGGAGGGATTGCCGGCCTCAGGGGCGACGCTCGGACGCTCCGTGGCGGGCGCTGCGCTGGGTGCCGCCGTTGGTTCCGTCGGGGAGGACTCGTCGTAGTCCGTGAACGCGAGCGTCCGGTCCGAGTCGGTGTCGTAGACGAGCCGGACGGACCCCGTCGGCCCTTTGGCCGGGCTCATCCGCTGCCAGGTGTTGGTGCAGACGTCGAACGTCCACGTCTGCGTCCCTTCCAGCAGGACGATCCGGCCGGCATGCCGGTCGAAGGCCATCTCGCCGCCGGTGGGTCGATCCTGGTCCACAGAGCCCGGGGCGTCCGGGTTGCTGCCCGGCGGGCACGTCGCCTGGGCGGGTAGCGGCTTGGCCCTGGTCGTGGCGAGGATGTCGGTGGCGTCGTCGACGACCACGACGGTGGCCGCTGGCGTCGATGACGGGGCGATCACGAAGCCGAGGTCCGGGCGCCAGCCGCCGGCCACCAGGCCCCCGGTGACGAGGGCCAGCAGCAGCCCGGCCAGGAGCAGGGTCCAGGCCAGCGCCGGCGTCAGCCCGAGTCCCCAGCGGCCCAGCACGCCCTTCTGGTGGGGGTTGGCGGTGGCGAGCTGGTGGGTCAGATCGACAGGCCGGACGTCGGTCGGCGCATCCTCCAGGTACGCCCGGAAGGCGGCCCGGAGGTCGAGCTCGGAGGGGTCGTGCTCAGCCATCGCGGAGCTCCTTCCTGAGGCGGTCGATGGCCCGTGACAGGCGCTTGCGGGCGGCGGACGACGAGGTCCCGACAGCAGCCGCGAGCTCGTTGGGGCCGAGATCGGCGGCGAAGTGCATTGCCAGGACGGTGCGATCGTCGGGCGAGAGATGGGCGAGCGCCCGGCGGAGGTCGATCCGTTCGACCCCGTTCGACGGGTCGCCGCGGTCGTCGCCGGGGGTCTCGAGGTTGATCTCCACCACCGGCCCACGTCGCCGTCGCACCAGCTGGCGGGTTTCGTTGGCGGTCACCGAGAGGAGCCACGGGCGGACCCGGTCCGGATCGCGCAGCGAGCGAAGCTTGCGCCAGGCGACAAGCCAGGACGACTGGACGGCATCCTCGGCGAGCTCCCGGTCGCCGCAGATGGCGAAGGCGACGCGAGCCATGTCGGCGTGGTAGGTCGCGACGAGTCTGGCGAAGGCCGCCTCGTCGCCCGCTCCCGCGAGCGCGACCGTGGAGGCGACTCGTTCACCACCCATGACCTGACCGTTCATGCTCTATAGATGCAGCCGCGGCCGAATCTGGGACACCGGACCGCGGCGAATCTACGCCGGCACGGGGAACCCGATTCGCCTCGCGCGCGTACCATCTCCTGACCCGCCGCTGAACCCGGAGGACCGATGTCGAAGATCCAGGAGTCGGGCGACCGCGTCGTCGCCAACGTCGAGCGCGTGATCGTCGGCAAGCACGCCGAGGTCCAGCTCGCCCTCGTCGGCCTGCTCTGCCGCGGCCACCTCCTCATCGAGGACGTCCCCGGCACCGGCAAGACGGTGCTGGCCAAGGCCATCGCCCGAAGCCTGGGCTGCACCTTCAGGCGCATCCAGTTCACGCCCGACCTCCTGCCCTCGGACGTCACCGGCCTGTCGATCTACAACCAGAAGACCCAGGAGTTCGAGTTCCGGCCGGGTCCGATCATGAGCCAGGTCGTCCTGGCCGACGAGATCAACCGGGCGACGCCCAAGACCCAGTCCGCCCTCCTCGAGTGCATGGAGGAGCGGCAGGCGACGATCGACGGCGTGACCCACCCGATGCCCGACCCGTTCCTGGTCATCGCCACCCAGAACCCGATCGAGTACGAGGGGACGTTCGCCCTGCCCGAGGCGCAGCTGGACCGCTTCATGCTCCGGCTGCGGCTGGGCTACCCGGCGCCGATCGAGGAGATCGTCATCCTCGACGAGCAGAAGCGGACGCATCCCATCGACACGATCGAGGAGGTCTGCTCGCTGGCCGAGCTGCGCGAGCTCCAGGCCGCGGTCCGCGAGATCTACGTCGACGCCACCGTGTCCGAGTACATCGTCCGGCTGGTGAACGCCACCAGGGTCCACCCGGACGTGCACCTGGGCGCCTCGCCGCGGGGCTCCATCGCCCTCTACCGCTCCGGCCAGGCCAGGGCCGCGCTGCTCGGCCGCGACTACGTGATCCCCGATGACGTGAAGGCACTCGCCGAGCCGGCGCTGGCCCATCGCCTGATCATCAAGACGAGCTCGACGATCCGCGAGATCTCGGCCGCCAGCGTGGTCCGCGAGCTGCTGGAGACGGTGCCGGTGGAAGCACCGCCGTCCCGGGCGAGTGGCGGCTCGAGAGTCGAGCTCGAGGAGGCGCGCGTCCGCGGGCCGCGCTGACCCGCGGACCTCGGGCTCGAGCGATGCGCGCCCTCCTCCGTCGGCTGCCCCTGGTCATCCTGGCGACGATCCTCGCCGCCGCCGCGCTCTCCACCGGCTGGTCGGAGCTCTTCTACCTCGTCTACCTCGGCGCGCTGGTGATCGGCGGCAGCTACCTCGTGACTCGCTACGGGCTGGCCGACCTGGAGGCGGGCTACGCCCTCGACCGGGTGCAGGCCCACGTGGGCGACCAGCTCCGGGCGACGTACACGATCCTGAGCGGCTCGCGCCTGCCCAAGCTCTGGCTCGAGGTCCACAACCCGTCCAGCCTGCCTGTGCCCCTGCCCGGGCGGGCGATCTCGCTCGGGCCAAGGGGCGAGCGTTCCTGGGTCGCCAGGGTGCCGCTGCGCCGGCGCGGCCACTTCCGGGTCGATCCGCTGGTCGTGCGAACCGGCGACCCGCTCGGCCTGTTCGAGGCGACCGCCGCCGTCGGGCACGGCCAGACGGTGATCGTCTACCCGCGTCTCGAGCCGATCCCGCGCTGGCGGCTTCACGCCCCGAGCCTGGAGGGAGCCCGGTCGCTGCCGGTGCGCACCCAGCAGATCACCCCGCTGGCGACGACGATCAGGCCATATGCGCCCGGCGACGCCTTCAACCGCATCCACTGGCCGACGACCGCCCGGACCGGCGAGATCCAGGTCAAGGAGTTCGACCTCGAGCAGACGGCAGACGTGTGGCTCTTCCTCGACCTCGAAGGCTCGGTCCAGGCGGGCCGCGGCGACGACGCCACGGTGGAGGTCGCGGTCCGTGCCGCGGCCGCCATCTCGGAGCGTGCCATTGCCGACAACCGGGCGGTCGCGATCACCACGACCGGCGCCCACGTTTCAAACATGCCACCCGACCGAGGGCCGCGCCAGCGCCAGAAGATCCTGCGGCTGCTGGCGGCCGTCGAGGGCGACGGCGGCAGCCCGCTGGCGGAGACGCTGGTGGCGGGCCTGCAGGGCCTGCGCCGCGGGATGTCGGCCGTGATCATCACCCCTTCGGTCGACCCCACCTGGGTCCGACCGCTTGCGACCCTGCGCCCGCGCGGCGTCGGCTGCCAGGTGATCTGGCTCGACCAGGGGGCCTTCCTCGCCCGCCAGGCGGAGGCGGATGGCACGGCCGTGGACGAGGCTGTTGCCGGCCGGATCGAGGCCCTGGCCGCGGGCGCCCGAGCCCTTCACCATGCGCTGGCCGAGTTCGACGTGCGCACCTACCCGGTGCCCCCGGGCGTGGCCCTGGCGGAGGTCCTGGCCGGATGAGCGGCGGACGGACGGCCTTCGACCTCGGCGCTCCGGCTCCGGCCCGGGCCGCCCGCCGGTCGATCCCGCTCGGGCCCGCCGAGGGCTGGACGAGCCTCCTGCTGCTGGCCTTCATGGCCGCGCTCATCGGCTGGTCGATCGACGACGCCCGCTGGGTGCTGGGCGACCAGCGTCTCACCGACTTCCTGGTGATGGCCGGGGTCGGTGGTTCGCTGGTCGGCTTCGCCACGGCGAAGGCAGGCTGGAGCAGCCTGCCGGCTCACCTCGCGGGAGCGATCGTCGGCGTCGCCTACCTGCTCGTCGCGGTCGGCTCCGTCCTGGCCGCCGACCTGGGCTGGCTGGCCCAGGCGGCCGCGACTGCCGACTCCGTCCGCTCGGCCTGGATCGACCTGGTGATCCTCGACCGGGCGAGCACGACCCAGCTCGGCCACTCCCTGCTGGCCCTCGGCGTGATCTGCTGGGGCACCGGCCAGTTCGCCGCCTACGCCGCGATCGCCCACCGCCGGCCGGTGGCGGCCGTCCTGCTGCCGGGGGCCGTGCTGGTCGCCAACATCTGCCTGACCGTCCGGCCCCAGTTCACGGTGCTGGTCCTGTACTCGATCGCCGCCCTGCTGCTGGTGGTCCGGCTCCACGTCCTCGATGAGCAGCGCGCCTGGTTCCGGCACCGGATCGGTGACGTTTCCGGCGCCGTGGGCGTGTATCTCCGGGCCGGCCTGTCGTTCGTGGTGGTCGTGGTCGCCGGCTCGCTGTTGCTGACCACCGTCGCCGCGGCGGATCCCCTGGCCGGCTTCTGGCGGGACCTTCCCGGCGGGCTGGTGGACGTCGGCACGCGGCTGGCTCGCCTTTTCCCGGCCGGCGGACCGGGAACGCGGCTGTCGCCCGGGGTCGCCTTCGGCTCGACCGTCACGATCGGCGGGTCATTCCTCGCCAGCGACAGCCCGATCCTCGACATCACGGTGCCCGACGACGCGACGTACCGCTGGCGGGCGGTGGCCTACGATCGCTTCGAAGGCCGAACCTGGAGCTGGAGCGCGAAGCGCGAGGCGCCCATCGCGGCCGGTGCGGCCCTCCTGGTCGGGACGGCCGAGCAGCCCGTCGAGGACGTCGCCAGCCGCGAGGTCACCTTCGAGGTGCGGGCACTGTCCGGTTCGCCCCGCCTGGTGGTCGCGCCGGCCATCCCGGCCACGGTCGACCGGGCGGCCCGGGAGATCCTGGTCCAGCACGGCGGCGAGAGCTTCTTCGCCCAGATCGAGATCGGCGGGCCGGACTCGTACCGGGTCACCGCGCGCGTCCCGGTGACGGATGAACGAGAGCCCAACGCCCTGACCGCGAACCGGCTGCGCCAGGCCGGGACCGACTACCCTCCCGAGGTCGAGGCGCTCTATCTCGACATCCGGCCCGGGACGGTCGGGCCCGAGGCGAAGGCCCTGCTGGCCACGATCCTGGAGGGCGCTCGGCCGGCGACGCCGTACGACACGGCGATGGCCATCCAGTCCTATCTCAGCGACGGCGCCAACTTCGAGTACGACACGGACGTCACCGACATCGACTGCGGCGGGCGCAGCCTGGTCGACTGCTTCGCCTGGAGCAGGCACGGCTACTGCCAGCACTACGCCGCGACGATGACGATGCTCCTCCGGCTGGCGGACGTGCCGGCCCGCTACGTCGAGGGGTACCTGCCCAGCACCCCCAACGCCGACGGCGTCCAGCGGATCACCCAGGGCAGGACGCACGCCTGGGTTGAGGCCTGGTTCACGGGCTACGGCTGGGTCGAGTTCGACCCGACCGGCGGCGGGCAAGGCATCCAGTCCGAGCTGCCGGCCGGCCCGACGATCGCGCCCGGGACCCCCAGCCCCTCGGGCTCCGGGATCCCGCGGCCCAGCCCGACCCGTCGCGCCGAGCCGCCCGAACCGGGGGGGACCGGGACGACATCGCTCCCGCCGGCCTCGTCGGGCGGCATCGGCCCGGCCATCGTCCTGGTGATCGTGGGCATCCCGCTCGGGCTCCTTCTGCTGGCGGTGGCCTGGCGGCGCCGGCCGCCGAAGCCGGTCGAGCCTGACGCGGCCTACCGGACGGTCGAGCGGACGGCGGGGTTGTTCGGCTACCGGCCCCGCCCGACGCAGACCGTCTACGAGTACGTCGGCGGGCTGGCCGAGACCCTGCCCGTGGCCGCCCCCGAGCTGGAGCTGGTCGCCCGGGCCAAGGTCGAGGCGACCTACGGCCGCAAGCGTTTGCCGCCGGACCGCCTGCGGGCGCTCGGCGTGGCCCAACGCCGGCTGCGGCTCCTGCTCATCCGCCTTGGACTTCGCCGGCGTCGCCGGTAGGACGAAGGCCGGCTACAGCGCCCCGCGCTGGTTACGGTCGGCGGCCAGCTCCTCGCTCAGCCGCTCGGCATCGTCCGCCTCGGCCTCGAGCGCGGCGAGGTGCTCGGTGCGGTTCCAGGCGCGAACCACCGCCCGGCCGTTTCTCAGGTCGATCACGGCGATGCCCGCCGTCGCCTGGGTGAAGCTCCAGAAGCGCTCGAGGGG
>JAGDMV010000219.1 GCA_017860675.1 Chloroflexota bacterium | reverse complement strand
TCGCCCTCGAGACCGGCCAGCGCTTCGCCATCCGCGAGGGCGGCCGGACCGTCGGCGCCGGCGCCATCGTCAACATCACCGAGTAGGACGATGGCCAAGCAGCGCATCCGCATCCGCCTCAAGGCATACGATCACCGCCTGCTCGACCAGTCGGCGGCCCAGATCGTCGAGACCGCCCAGCGGACCGGGGCCGACGTGGTCGGCCCGGTCCCGCTGCCGACCCGGATCGAGAAGTTCACCGTGATCCGCTCGCCGTTCATCGACAAGGACAGCCGCGAGCAGTTCGAGATCCGCACCCACAAGCGGCTGGTGGACATCCTCGACCCGTCGGCCAAGACGGTCGACGCCCTCATGCGCCTCTCGCTGGCGGCGGGCGTCGACGTCGAGATCAAGATGTGATGAACGAGCAGCAGAACGTCATCGCCGCCCGCGCGCAGGCGCCGGCGACAGCATGGGCCGGGTGGTGGCCATGAGCATCGGACTCATCGGCCGCAAGGTCGGAATGACCCAGGTCTTCGCCCCCGACGGCACCATGGTCCCCGTCAGCGTCGTCGCCGTCGAGCCGAACACCGTGACCCGGCTGCGCACCCGCGACCGCGACGGCTACACCGCCGTCCAGCTGGGGGTGGAGCCCTCGCGCCGGCTCAGCCGGCCGGAGAAGGGCCAGCTCAAGGAGCTGCCGCCCGTCGCCGTGATCCGCGAGTTCCTGGTGGACGACGTGGACGCCTACGCCGTCGGCCAGACGCTCGATGTCGGGCTGTTCGCGGCCGGCGACCTCGTCGACGTGACCGGCACCTCGAAGGGCAAGGGCTTCGCCGGCCACGTCAAGCGGCACCACTTCAAGCGCGGCCCCAAGACGCACGGCTCCGATCACCATCGCCAGCCCGGCTCCATCGGGCCGGGAACGACGCCGGGTCGCGTCTACAAGGGGATGCGCATGGCCGGCCACATGGGCGACGAGCGGGTCACCGTCAAGAAGCTGCGCGTGGTGCGCATCGACCCCGAGCGCAACCTGCTCCTCCTGCGGGGCTCGCTGCCGGGGGCGCTCCACGCCCTCCTCCTGGTGAAGAAGGCCCGATGATGCCCGAGACCACCCTCTACGCACGGACCGGCGAGGCGATCGGGACGGTGGAGCTCCCCGAGGAGCTCTTCGCCGCCCCGGTGAACGCCGCCGTCATCCACCAGGCGGTGACCGCCCAGCTGGCCGGCCGGCGCCTGGGCACGCACGACACCAAGACTCGCGGCGAGGTCGCCGGCGGCGGCCGCAAGCCGTATCGCCAGAAGGGGACCGGCCGCGCCCGCCAGGGTTCGCGCCGCGCCCCGCACTACACCGGCGGCGGCACGGTCTTCGGACCGCACCCGCGCTCCTACGCCCAGCGCCTGCCGCGCAAGATGAAGCGGCTCGCCCTGGTCGGCGCCCTGACAGCCAAGTACGGCGACGACGCCGTGCGCGTCCTCGACGCCTTCGGCCTCGAGGAGATCAGGACAAAGGCCCTCGCCGCCGTCCTGGCCAACCTCGGTGCCGGCGGCCGCGTCCTGATCGTGTCGCCGGCCCGCGACGAGCGGCTGGACCTGTCCGCCCGCAACCTGCCCCAGGTCGACGTCCTGCTGGCCGACTCGCTCAACGTCGTCGACGTGATCCGGGCCGACGTGATCGTCATCGAGCAGCCGGCGATCGCCCGACTCGAGGAGGTGTACGCGTGACGCTCACCGCCCACGAGATCGTTGTCCGCCCGGTCATCAGCGAGAAGTCGATGGACGAGTCCGGGCGCGGCAAGTACACCTTCGAGGTCCACCCGGACGCCTCCAAGATCCAGGTCAAGGCCGCCGTCGAGGAGCTCTTCAAGGTCGAGGTCAGCGCCGTCAACGTCCTGACCACGAAGGCCAAGGAGAAGCGCCGCGGCACCCGCCGCGGGCGGACCGTCGGCTGGACCTCGCCCTGGCGGAAGGCCATCGTGACCCTCCGGCCGGGCCAGAAGATCGAGTTCTTCGAGGGGGTCTGACGATGCCGCTCCGCTCGTACAAGCCAACCTCCGCGGGCCGGCGCTTCATGACCCGGTCCACCTTCGAGGAGATCACCACCCGCGAGCCGCACAAGCCCCTGCTCGAGCCCCAGAAGCGGGGTTCGGGCCGCAACGGCCAGGGCCGCCTCACCGTCCGCCACCGCGGCGGCGGCGAGAAGCAGCACTACCGCCGGATCGACTTCCGGCGCGACAAGTGGGGCGTGCCGGCGCGAGTCGCGACCATCGAGTACGACCCCAACCGGTCGGCCCGCATCGGCCTCCTCCACTACCGCGACGGCGAGAAGCGCTACATGCTCCTGCCGCACGGCCTCAAGGTCGGCGACACGGTGGTGGCCGGGCCCGAGGCCGAGGCCCGGGTGGGCAACGCCATCCCGCTGGCCAACATCCCGCTGGGCACCACGGTCCACAACATCGAGCTGGTCCCGGGGCGCGGCGGCCAGATCGTCCGCTCCGCCGGCGCGGCCGCTCAGGTGCTGGCCAAGGACGGCGGGTTCGCCACCATCCGCCTCCCGTCGGGCGAGATGCGCCGCGTGAGCCTGCGCTGCATGGCGACCGTCGGCCAGGTGTCCAACCTCGACCACGAGAACCAGAGCCTGGGCAAGGCCGGCCGAGCCCGCCACATGGGCCAGCGGCCCGAGACCCGCGGCGTGGCCATGACCCCGCGCGACCACCCCCACGGTGGCGGCGAGGGCAAGTCGCCGACGGGCATGCCGCCCAAGACGCCGTGGGGGCTGCCGGCCATGGGCTACCGGACGCGGCGCAACAAGACAACCGACCGGCTGATCGTCCGGTCGCGGCACCGCAAGTAGGGGAGGAGCAGCGAGATGTCGCGTTCGGTCAAGAAGGGACCGTTCGTCGAGGCGCGGCTCCTCGGCCGCGTACAGGACATGAACAAGCGGAACGAGCGCCGGATCGTCAAGACCTGGTCGCGCGCCTCCGTCATCTTCCCCGACTTCATCGGGCACACCATCGCCGTCCACAACGGCAAGAAGCACGTGCCCGTCTTCGTCACCGAGAACATGGTCGGTCATCGCCTCGGCGAGTTCGCCCCGACCCGCACCTACCGCGGGCACGGCAAGCACACCGAGCGCTCGACCGCGCTG
>JAGDMV010000077.1 GCA_017860675.1 Chloroflexota bacterium | reverse complement strand
TCGAGCGCGGGACCGTGACGGGCAGTGGCGGCTGCAACAGCTACACGGCCAGCTACGATCTGCGGGGGCGTTCGTTGACCATCGGCCCGGCCGCGGCGACCTCGATGGCCTGCCCCGATCCCGTCGGCGGCCAGGAGGAGGCGTTCTTCGCGGCCCTTGCCAGGGTCGCGTCCTACAAGGTGGACGGAGAGTCCCTGACGCTGGAGGACGAGGCGGGCCGGCCGATCCTGGTCTTCGCCGCCTCACGCCCCCTGCCGCTGGCAGGCACGCCCTGGCGGGCGACGGCGGTCAACAACGGGACGGGCGGCGTCGAGAGCGTCGCCACGGGCGTCGAGATCACTGCCTACTTCGGCCCCGATGAGCGAGTCAGCGGCTTCGCCGGCTGCAACCGCTACGCCGGGCCGTACCGGGACCTGGGCGGGTCGATCCGGATCGGGCCGTTCGCGACGACGCAGATGGCCTGCGAGGGGGCCGGCGTCTCCGAGCAGGAGGCAGCCTACCTCGCCGCCCTCGAGCGGGCGAGGCGCTACGAGATCACCGGCGCCGTGCTCGAGCTGCGCGATCGCGACGGGGCGCTCCAGGTGAGCTTCGAGCTCGCCCTCCTGCCCGAGCCCAGCCCGGCGGCCACGCCGGAGCCCACGGCGAGCCCGACGGCTGCCTCGTCGGCCACCCCGGCCCCGACCCCCAAGCCCACCCCGAAGCCGACAGCGAAGCCAACCGCGAGCCCGACACCGAAGCCGACGGCAGCGCCGACCTCGTCGCCCAAGCCGACGGCCGCGCCCAGCCCCACGCCCGTCGGTCTGGCGACGTGCCCGCTGGCATCCGCAGGTGTCGTCGTCTCCTATCCGGCCGACTGGTACACGGTCACGGACATCCCCGAGCTCACCTGCGTGCTCTACGGCCCCGAGCCGGTCACGGTCGACGCTGCGACGAAGCAGACGAACGCCCAGGTCACCGTCATCGCCGACTCGTCGATGCTGTACGCCGACGTCGTGGCAGCCCTCACGGACCCCGACAACTGGAGCTCGGTCACGACGGCCCCGCTTACCGTGTCCACGCTCCCGGCAATCAACATCAGCGGGACCTCGACGGGCGCTGGCTCGATCCCGGCCGGGGTGAGCCAGTACGCCTACGTCGTGGACCGGGGCGGACCGAACGGGGTCGTCATCATCGAGACGGCGGCTCAGGCCGGCGACCCCGACCTCGCGGCGAACACGCAGGTCGTCGACCTGATGGCCTCGAAGATCCAGATCGACGCCCGCCCCAAGTGAGGGCTGAGGGGCGTCCCGGCGCAGGGGTCGGGCCCGGCGACATATGGGCCGCCTGTGCCAGATCGACGGTCGGCGATCTCAGGTGGCGATCACGGGGTCGATGGGGTAGGGGAGGAGGATCTCGCCGCCGGCAGGCGTGACCCGGTAGACGTCCTCGTGGCGGACCCCGCCGAAGCCTGGGATGGCCAGGATGGTGTGGCCGATCGTCATGGTCATCCCCTCCCGGAGCGGCACGTTCCGGTGGGGCGCGATGATGGTCGAGGCAGGCGTCTCCTCGAAGCGCAGGCCCAGCCCGTGCCCGATGCCGTTGACCTGGTATGCCTCCAGCCCGCGACGCCGGAGCACCTCGCCGGCGATGGCGTCGAGCGCGGCCACGGTCGCACCCGGCCGCATCGCCTCGCGGACGGCCGGGATGAGCTCGGCGTAGGCATCGAGCAGGTCCCGCTGGCGCTCGTCCGGCTGGCCGGCGACGAAGGTCCGGGCCAGGTTGGCGCAGTAGCCCTCAACCTGGGGCGTCAGGTCGATCACCGCCAGGTCGCCGCGCTCGAGCGGCCGGGGGCTGAGGCGGCCGTGGAGCATGCAGGTCTCGACCCCGAAGTTGACGTAGATTGGCGTGCTGGTACGCTCCGCGCCGGCCCGCATCATCGCGTAGAGGGCCTCGGTCGCCACCTCGCGGGCGGTCACGCCGGGCCGCAGCAGCTCGCAGGCGCGGTCCATGCCGATCCCGGCGATCCGCTGCGCCTCGGTCATCAGCGCCAGCTCGCCCTCGTCCTTGACCATTCGCAGCGGGTCCATGACCGGATCCGACGAGACCAGCTCCAGCTCGGGGTTGACCCGGCGGAACATGTCCACCAGGAAGGCCGGCGTGTCGAACCACATCTGCATGCCGACCTTGGGCTTCGGCGTCGGAGGGACGCCGAGCGAGGCCACGATGTCGCGCAGCCGGCCGACCACGTCGTGGATCTGGCCGCCGATCGAGCCGAAGACAAGCACGCGGCCCTCGCGCAGGCTCGCCCGCAGCTCCGGCTCCTCGCCGGTGAAGGCGATCAGCTCCGGCGGGCCGCTGGCCGGGATCAGCGCCCGCGGCTGTGCGCGATCCGTGCCGAAGAGGTAGCGATAGTCGTCGTGGTTCATCACCACGATCGCGACCAGGCCTTCCTCGCGCATGCGGGCCTGGACGCGGGCGATCCGATCGTAGCGAACGTTCACCGTGGCCTCCTGTGGACGCGGTGATTCTCGCACGAGGCGGGATGCGGCCCCGCGGGGATGACCGGCGCGGCCCCGCGGGGATGACCGGCGCGGCCCCGCGGGTTGCCGCCCGTCGCGGACGGTGGGACGGGTCCGGGCAGGGGCCGACCGTACCCGGGCAGGGGCCAACCGCACCCGGGCAGGGGTTGACCGTACCCAGGCAGGTCCGGCCCGGCTGCTACAGCGGCCCGCCGGCCTCTGCCACCGCCCGCAGGAATCGGCAGGCTCGCAGCGTCACCCACTTGCTGGGCCGGCCGGGGACGTCGATGTCGGCCGCCATCTTGCCCTCGTAGGCGTAGCGGTTGGCCCAGCGGCCCTGCTCGTCCTGCTGGGTGAGCAGCCACTCGACGGCGTGGCGCAGGCGCTCGTCGCCCGCGGCACCGGCCTCGGCGAGGGCCTCGAGGACCTGGAGAACGTCGGTGACATAGCCGGACGGGAAGCCGAGCCTGAACCAGGAGCTGTTTGGTCTGGTGTTGCCCCATCCCATCGGGTAGTCGGCGACAGCAGGGTCGCGGCCGAGCAGGAAGTCGCGGCCGGCGTCGAGCGCCCGCTGGACATGCGGCGCGCGCTGGTCGGCCGGGACGCGGGCGAGGGCGAGCACGGCCTTGGCGGCACCCCAGGCGCAGGGCTGGCCGTCGTTCGCCCCGCAGCGGAAACCGGGGCCGGGCAGCGAGGACCTGTAGAAGCGGATCTCGCCCTCGCCGGTGATGGCTGCCGCCTGCCAGTCGATCGCCTGCCGGACCCGCTCGTCGTCGAGCCAGCCGAAGCCGATGAGAGCCCGCACCAGGTTCCCGTTGAGGCAGTGAACCACGGTGGATGGCGCCGGCCTGGCCGCGCCGGAGGCGACCGCCCCGAAGCCTCCGTTCGTGGTCTGGGTGTGGCTGATGAGGTACTCGCAGCCGGTCCGGATGCGGGGGTCCTCGCCGTACGCTCCCATCTGGTC
The DNA here is from genome assembly GCA_017860675.1 of Chloroflexota bacterium. Classification (GTDB taxonomy): domain Bacteria; phylum Chloroflexota; class Limnocylindria; order Limnocylindrales; family CSP1-4; genus CTSoil-043. Next base: position 5,021 of record JAGDMV010000077.1, on the reverse strand, counting down.
GAGAAAGACCAGCGACCAGACGGTGGAGGCGTACTTGGGGCCGTAGCCCGAGCCGGGGCGACTCCACCAGCCGGCCGGGTCCTGGGCGGCGAGGAAGGCAGCGATCGGCGGCTCGCGCATGGCAGCTTCGCGCGCGGACACGACGTCGGGATCCTCCGGCGCACGTCCGAGCAGGCCGCGGAGGGCCAGGTGGCGCACGGCAGGCGTCGCCTCGTCCAGGAGCCAGGGGAGCGGGTCGCCCCGCAGGGCAGCGCGCCAGCCGTCCATCACGATCGTCACCTCCACGGAACCGAAACCATCCGGCCGGGGCGGCCGTCGAGCCGGGTCAGCCCGGCCCGCGCCGCCAGCGCCAGCGCCTCGCTGTACTCGTCGCCGGTCGGCCGGCGGACGAGCTCGGGATGCTCCCCCGCCCGGTAGGCCGGGTGGTACTGGGCCATCATGTTGAGGTACGTGTTGGTCGAGATCTCGCGGGCAAGGAAGTCGACCAGGGACGCGGTCCCGGCCAGCCCGCCGGGCAGGACCAGGTGGCGGACCAGCAGGCCATGCCGGGCGATCCCGGCCTCGTCGCAGTCGAGGTCGCCCACCTGGCGGTGCATCTCCCGCACCGCGGCACGGTTGACCGTCACGTAGTCCCGGCAATGCGAGAAGCGCCTGGCCACCTCGTCATCTCCGTACTTCATGTCGGGCATGTAGATGTCGACGATCCCGTCGAGCAGGGCGAGCGCCTCCGGGCTGTCGTAGCCGCCGGTGTTGTAGACGAGAGGCAGGCGCAGGCCAGCCGCGGCCGCGACGGTCACCGCCGCGATGACCTGGGCCACCACGTGGCTCGGCGACACCAGGTTGATGTTGTGGCAACCCGTCGCCTGGAGCTCGAGCATGATCGCGGCGAGCTGCTGCGCCGTGACCTCCTGGCCGGCCGATCGCTGGCTGATCTCCCAGTTCTGGCAGAAGACGCAGCGAAGGTTGCACCAGCCGAAGAAGATCGTGCCCGAGCCGCGCCGGCCGCTGAGCGGACGTTCCTCCCCCTGATGGGGGCCGTAGCTGGCGACGATCGCCAGGTCGCCGGTACGACAGACCGCGCCGCGGACCGTGGCGTGGCGGTCCACCCGGCAGTAGCGCGCGCACAGGTCGCAGGCGCCAAGACGGGCGTCGGCCAGGCGTGCCCGTTCGGCCAGCTCGCCGGTCCAGTGGAGCCGGAGATAGGCGGGCTCGAACGGGGACATCATCGATCCGTCGACCGCGCCCGGGGCCCCTGCTCGCGCCTAGCGGCGCAGGTCGCGTCGCTCGAAGGCGACCACCGCGACCGCGAACCAGGCCAGTGTCCCGGCGACGAGGACGCCGGCGTGGACCGGGTCGAGGCCATGCACCAGCGGGTCGTTGGCGATGTAATGGTAGAAAGGCGAGACCGGCCGCCAGGCATCGAGCCAGTCCACCAGCGAGCCGAGTCCGTTCAGGAAGAAGGCGGCGACCGAGGTGGCCAGGGCAAGCCCGGCGGCCAGCCAGCGCTGGCCGGTCAGCGCGCCGATCGCCATCGCGAACGAGCCGAAGGCAAGGCCGAGCAGGAGCGCGCTCACGATCGCCTGGCCGACCAGGCCGAGGTTGACCTCGACCCCGGCCCCGAGCGCCCCGGCGGCCAGGCCGAGCCACATCCCGAGGCCGATCACGGCTGTGCCCAGGAGGAAGGCGAGCGACTTCTCGGCCAGGACGCGCCGGCGCCGGATCGGGTTGGCCAGGAGCAGGTCGAGGGTGCCCTTGTCCTCCTCGCCGGCGGTCGCCCCGCCACCGGCGATCACGGTGTAGGCCATGACCAGGAGCGGAGCCACGAACGAGAACATCTCGATGTTCAGGTAGCCCTCGGGGGTGCTGATGTCGAGATCGCTCGATGCGAACAGCTGGCGGATGGCAGGCGGCATCGAGTCGAGCAGGCTCTGCATCTCCTCCACGGCGCCGATCGAGGGGTAGAGGGCGATGTAGAGGGCCGGCCACAGGCCGGCGAACACGGCCCAGGCGATGAGGATCCGCCACTGATCGTGGATGACCTTGGTGAAGACGCTACGCAGCATCGGGCGCCTCCCCTACGGCCTGCCCGCCGTAGAAGGCCATGAAGACCTCTTCGAGGCCGGGCTCATGGCTGATGACGTCCTCGATTTCGTGGCGCAGGGCGGTCCGCAGCACCGGGTCAACCGGGCCCACGACGACGCACGTGAGATTCGCGCCGTCGACGACCAGGTCCCGGACCCCGGGAACGCCGGCCAGCAGGTCGACTGGAACGGGCTCGGCAAAGCGGAGCTCGAGCCGGCGCAGGGCGCGCTCCTTCAGCCCGGCGACGGTCTCCACCGCGAGCAGGCGTCCCTCGCGGATGATCCCGACCCGGTCGCAGATCCGCTCGACCTCGGGCAGGTTGTGGGACGAGACGAAGACGGTCCGCCCCGCCGCCCGGATCTCATCCACGATCTTGAAGAACTCGAGCTGGACGAGGGGGTCGAGACCGAGTGTCGGCTCGTCGAGGATGGCCAGCTCGGGGTCGGCCATGAGCGCCTGGATGAGGCCCAGCTTCTGACGGTTGCCGTGCGACAGCGTCCTGATCTCCCGGCCCAGGTCACAGTCGAGCCGCTCGGCCAGGACCTCGCCGCGGCCGTCGCGGAGCATGCCCCGCAGGTGGGCGAAGTACGACAGCAGCTCGCGGCCGCTGAGCGACTCGTACAGGGTGAGCTCGCCCGGCAGGTAGCCGATCCGCCGGCGAATGGCCAGGCTGTCGCGGTGGGCGTCCAGGCCGAAGATCGTCGCCCGGCCGGCGGTCGGGCGGATGAAGTCGAGCAGCGTCCGGATCGTCGTGGTCTTGCCGGCCCCGTTCGGCCCGAGGAAGCCGAACACCTCGCCCGGTTGCACCTCGAGATCGAGCTCGATCACGCCCCGGGCGCGGCCGTAGTACTTGGTCAGCTTGTCAGCCCGGATGATCGGTTCGGCCATCGTGTCCTCCCCTGGGGGCCACGGACTCGCCCGACGGGCCGGTGGGATGGTGGCCTCGCCCTCATCTCCGCCGACCCTTGGCCGGCCTGCGCGGGCGGCGACCCGCGACCTGACGGCATCGGGGCCCGCCTCCACCTGCGGCGTGCCACCCGGCGCGAGGGCCGAAGCCCGCGTCGCGCCGGCCCGGCCCGACAACCCGTCGACGTTCGCGCCGCATGCGTCCAGCGCGGCCAGCCTGGGCCGGTTCAGCCTTCGCGGTAGAGCCGGTCGTGCTCCCGGACGTGGTCGTCGAACCCGACGGCGACGTCGTCCCCGGGCACGGCCCGCTCCACCCGGCGGTGATCGATCTCCATGGTGTGGATCGTCTGCACCAGGTCGGTGACGTGGCCCAGGACGTGCACCCGGTCGCCAACGGCGAGCGGCCCGGTCAGGTTGACCGCGGCCACGGACAGGTGACCGAACCAGTGGGTCACGGTCCCGATGGCCTCGGATGGTTCGTTCGCAGCCGACATATCGGTCCCTCCTTCGGCGATGGTGAGATGGTGACCTCCCGCGGCGGCGCGCGCCAGAGCCGTTGGTCAGGGCGAGGTCGACGTCGGCACCGACCCAGGCCGACCGGTGCGCTCGTCGCCCTGCGGCCCGGCGCCCGCGATGCCGGCCTCGTGGAGCGTGCGCGCCAGCAGGCGCGACATCCGCGCGTGGTGCGACCCGCGCCAGTAGATGCCGCCGCAGTCCGGGCAGCGGCTGAAGGCGACCTGCTCGCGGAAGACACGCGGTGGGACCGCGGCCTCCACGCTCTCGCGGGATACCGCCACCAGGATCCCGTTGCAGCGCAGGCAGCGCTCGAACGGCCGCACCGCTGCAGCGAGATCGAAGCGGCGGATGACTTCGGCCAGCTGGTCCGCCGGGCGCTCGGCCCGCACGAAGGCGCCCCGGCGGACGATCGACCGCTTGAGCAGGCCGACATCCCGGGTCAGGAGGACGCGCTCATCGAACGCGGCCACCCGAGCCAGCTCGTCGTCGGGCGCGTCATGGCGGTAGAGGGTGTCGAAGCCGCACATGCGCAGGTAGGCCGCGAGCCGGCCGAGGTGGCCGTCGAGGACGAAGCGGGGCGGGTCGACCGGTCCGGCCGGGGTCGTCGTCTCGTCCGCAAGCCCCGGTCCGCGCCAGCCCGCCGGATAGGCATCGACCCGGTCGCCGGGATCGAGCTGCCGGTCAAGCCCGACCGCCACCTCGTTGACCTCCACCATGGCGACTTCCGGGTGGGGCACGCCGGCTGCCTCGATGACGTCCTTGACCGCCGGGTGGCCGGCGATCGGGCGCCGCAGCGACGTGCCCCGGAGCGCGACCGGCAGGAAGTCGTCCAGGTCGCCGTGGAGGCGCAGCTCGATCGTGGTCCTCCTCCTCTCTATGGCATCCTGCCGGCCCATGCGCATGCGGGCCCCGATCTGCGGACCGTACTCCCGCCGGTCGGGCTTCACAAGGCGGTCGCAGGCCGCATCGGCTCGGTCACCCAGGCAGCCGGACCGATGGCTCGACGGTGGATGTCCCGTGGCCGGGTGCTCGCCGGGCGGGCATCCTTGGGTCACAAGGACCAAGAGGCCGAAACGATCCGACCGGTTGACGGGAGGTGTGTCTGCGGGCAAGGTAGGGACGTGACACTCCCGGGCCGCGGACGACTCGTCGCTGCTCTCGCGCTGCTGGTGGCGGCGACGCTGGCCGCCCCCATGGCGGAGCCGATGGCCCTCGCCGCGGAGCCTGTGCTCGCCGCCGAACCCACGCCCGACCCCTCGCCGGTGGCGACCGCCGGGTCGACGCCGGCCCCGGACACGACTCCGGCCCCGGACCCGACCCCAGCCCCCTACGCCGGCGCATCTCCGTCATCGGCGCCCGGCCCGGGTGCGATCCTGCCCGCCGAGACCCCGGCTCCGACTTCCGAGCCGAGCGCGTCGCCCTCGCCGTCGCCGACGCCCTCCCCGAGCGTCACTCCCTCGCCCAGCCCGGCCATCGGCAGCCCGGAATCGCCGATGACCAGTCACCTCTCCCGCGAC
>JAGDMV010000218.1 GCA_017860675.1 Chloroflexota bacterium | reverse complement strand
CGGTCCCGCGGACCGCGGCGGCATCGACCGGCCGGCGGCCGCCGTTGACGGGCCCGTGGCGCCCGTCGGCCGCGGCGGGGCTTCAGCCCTGCCGCTCCCAGGGTTCCGAGATGTCGTGCTCGCGGCCCATCAGCGAGCGGTAGAGAGCGTTGGCCTCCGGCGAGTAGCCGCCGACGAACGCCACCCGGCAGCCCATCCGCCGCAGGCGGTGGAGGGCCTCGAGGATCACCGATCGCCCGAGTCCGCGGCGGCGGTGGGCAGCCACCGTCGCCACCGGTTCGAGGTAGGCGGTGCGCGAGACGTCGTCGAACCAGGCGGTGCAGAACGCGGCCACCGACCCGTCGGCCGCGACCGCGACGATGTCCAGGTCGCGCCGGTAGAGCGGAGCCGACTGGATGTGACCGTACCAGCCCGGCGCGTCGCGGTTCGCGCGGGCGACGGCGGTATCGTCGTCGTGGAAGGCCAGCCCGGACGCGTAGCAGCGCTCGAGGAGCTCGAGGCCGTGGCCGAGAGGTCGGATCTCGTAGCCGGGCACCGTCGGGACCGGCGGCAGCGGGTCGTCGAGCGATCGCCGGTGCTGCGTCTCCGCCTCGCCGGGCCGCTCGACCCGGCGGAAGCCGTGCCGGGCCAGGATCTCCTGGCAAGCGGCGTCGGCCGAGTCGACGAAGACCTGCAGCCGGCGGGCTCCGTCGGGGTGGACCACCGCCAGGTGCTCCTCGGCGACCGAGATCATGGCCTCGTGCAGGCGGCTGAGCGGAAGCGCGGGTCGACCTGCAGGAATGCCTGCCCACGTTGCTCGGGGTTGACCGCGGCCGCGATCTCGCCGGTGGCCGTCTCCCAGAGGAAGACCTGCGCCGCCGGGTCCAGGTGCTCGAGATCGGGGTTGCCGAACCACCACCAGTAGTCGAGCCGGGCCACGTGCCAGGAGCGCTCGCGGTGCCCCTCCAGCACCATGGTTCGGCGGAGCAGCTCGCGCAGGCGCCAGTAGTCGTCGCGGCCAGCGAGGGGGCGCAGGGCAAGGCGGGTCGAGGCATCGGCGGCTGACATGGACGCAAGGGTACGCGGGCTGTCGCGCGTCGTGATCCGCGGCCGGGCAGTCGTGTCAGCGTCCGCACCCCGGACAGGATCAGCCGAAGACCGCCCCGGCCTCGAGGAAGGCGGCCACGTTCGCCCACGGGATGTCCGGCTCGTCGATGTCATAGGCCGGGCAGAGAACCAGGCCGGCCCGGCCGAGGGTCTCGACGCGGGCGCGAACCTCGGCCCGGATCTCGTCGGGCGAGGCGAAGCTGAAGGTCGACTGGCGTCCGACCGTCCCCCAGAGCGCCAGCCGTGGCCCGAACCGGCGGCGGATGCGGACGGCGTCCATGTGCTCCGGCTGGAGCGGATTGATGCCCGCCACGCCGATCTCCACCAGGTCGTCGAGGATCGGCTCGAAGTGGCCATCGCTGTGGTAGATGACCCGGATGTCCGGCTTGGCGGATCGGGCGGTGGCGATGATCCCGGCGAGCCGCGGTTTGAAGAACTCGCGCCAGGTTGCCGGGCTGATCATCATCCTGCCCGGCATGCCCACATCGTCGTCGAGGGCGAGCACGTCAACGCCGGCAAGCCCCAGCGTCTCGGCGTTCCGGCGGGCGAAGGCGGCCAGCCGGTCGAGCAGGAAGTGGGCCATGTCCCTGCGCTCGATCAGGTCGGTCAGGAACGCTTCCAGGCCGCGCAGCCGCCAGGCCGCCTCGAACAGCTCGCCGCCGAGGTGCGGCGTGTTGCCTCCCGCCGCGAGGCCGCGGGCATGGAGGTTCGCGACCGCGTGGGCCAGCCCGTCCAGCGCGCGCCGGCCGCCGACTGCCGGGAAGGAGAACCGTTCGAGGTCGTCGAGCGTGCGCGCCGCAGCCAGCGGATTCTCGCGCTGCGGTGCCTCTGGGTGGTACCGCCAGCGGGCGTACGTGGCGGCCTGCGACTCGCTGCCGATGCGGGTGTCGCCCTCGAAGGGCTGGGCTCGCCGCCCGAGCTCCTCCTCTTCCTCCGAGACCGGGAACCGGACGAAGTGGACGTCGACCAGGTCGTCGCGCCACGCTCCGGGCGGCGCCAGCGAGGCCGTGTCGAGGTGGTAGAAGCTGAGGGCGAGCGGCACCCGGTCGGGCGCCTCGCCGTCGAGCGCTGCCAGGATCCGCACTCGGCCGTCCACGCGATGCAGCTCCGCTGCCGCCGGCGCGCCCTGCCCGTGTGGAGCGCGGGCGCCTACCTCCGGCTCCGGGCAGTGTAGGCACGGCGGGGTCCGGGCCGCAGCCGTCTCCGGCGGGGACCCGGGCGTGTCAGCCGCCTGGTGTCGGGTTCGGCGCGGGCGTGGGATCGGGCGGTGGCGTCGGGTCCGGCGACGGTGTCGCACCGGGGTCGGGCGTTGGATTCGGGGCGAGCGTCGGATCGGGCGAGGGCGAGGTGCCGGGATCGGGAGCCGGGCTCGTCCCCGGATCAGGAGGCGCGGTGGGATCGGACGTTGGCGCCGCCGACGGGTCGGCGGACGGCGAAGCGCCGGGATCGAGCGTCGGATCGGGCGATGGCGTCGCACCCGGGTCGGGGGCAGGGCCGGTGACGGCCGGCTGCGGACCCCAGCTCCGGCGCCACTCGAGGGCGGTCATCCGCAGGCGCCCGGTGACCGCCATGTAGTACTGGCCGGGCGCGCGCGGCGCGAGGATGCCCCGCATGCCCGTTGTCCGCCGCGACCAGAAGGTCGAGGCGTATCGGGAGGTCGTGTCAGGCGAGTTCCAGAAGACCGAGGCCATGCTGCGACCCGTGCGGAACAGGTCCCGGATCAGCGTCCGCGGCGAGCGGTCGGTGGCGAACACGGCCGCCGCGCCGGCCCGCAGGAAGCCCGCCGCGAAGTTGTCGACCCGCCGCGTGGCCGTGGCGCGCCGCGGGCGAGCATGACCCGGCTCCGAGGAGCCGCCGGCGTAGCAGACGTGATTGAGGATCACCACCGCGCCCGGGGCGAGATGGAGGCCCCGCTTGACGTAGTACTCGCCGTAGTAGCGGGTGTTCCAGTGACCGCGGCCGCCGACAGCGTTCAGGCCCAGGCCGTCCATCTTCCGGGGGTTGAAGGGGCCGTGCGGGCTCGGGTAGCCGTTCCCGTGGCCAAGGTAGACGAACAGGTTGGCGCCGCGGGCGGCGGCCCGCACCCGGTCCCAGGTCGCCCACGGGGAGTAGACCCTGCGCACGCGAGCGCCGTAGGCGCGAAGCTGCGCGGCGATCCGGTTCGCGTCGGCGATGTACCTCCAGGTCACGCCGTGCGTCGGCCCGACGACGATCACCGCCAGCGGCCGCACGGCAATCGCCTGGGCGGGCGGCGGCGCGGCCATGGAGACGCTGCCCAGCAGGACGGTGGCAAGGGCGAGGACGAGCCAGCGCGGCGCGACGCTGGGCGCGTGCCGGACACGGGTCGGCCCGGCGGGCACGGTGGGATCGGGCATGGGGGTCTCCGTCGGCCGACGCCGCGCAGAGAGATGGCCAGGGGCCGGGGGAGCGGACGATCGGCGGTCTCGTCGGCCACGCGCCTGGGGTGCGCGGACCGGTGCGGCCGGGGCGGTGCCCGACAAGTGAGAGGGTCAGTGGACCCTGCCTGGACGGGCCTACCGTAGCAGGCCTGCCGGATCCCCGCTCGCTGGGCTGGCCAGCTGGCATATGCTCGGAACATGTCGATCCCCACCCACCGGGACGACCCCGGACACGAAGCTCTCTTCGACGTGCTCGATCCTGCCCAGCGCGACGGCCTCGGTGACATGGACCCGGAGGCGTTCCGCGCTGCCGCGCACGCCACCGTCGATCTCGTCGCCGACTACCTGGCCGGCCTCGAGTCCCACGCCGTGCTGCCGCCGATCGAGCCGGGCGAGATCGCCCCGCTCCTGCCGGCCGC
>JAGDMV010000217.1 GCA_017860675.1 Chloroflexota bacterium | reverse complement strand
TCGCGTCGCGTCCAGGAGATCGCGGTCGAGATCGGCAACGTCCTGCGCATCTCCGACGCGGAGCTGCAGGCCCTCGAGTGGGGCGGCCTGCTCCACGACATCGGCAAGATCGGCGTGCGCGACGCCGTGCTCCTCAAGGCCGACCGGCTGACGAAGGAGGAGCGCGCCCAGATGAACGCCCACCCGGTGATCGGGGCCAACATCATCGCCCCGGTCAAGGGCCTGGCCCCCGAGCTGCCGATCATCCGCCACCACCACGAGTGGTTCAACGGGTCCGGCTATCCCGACCGGCTGATCGGCGAGGAGATCCCCAGGCTCGCCCGGATCCTCCACGTGGCAGACGCCTTCGAGGCGATGACCGCCGCCCGACCCTACCGCATGACCCCGCTGACGACCGAGCAGGCGATCGCCGAGCTGCGCCGCTTCGCCGGCATCCAGTTCGACCCGGTCCTCGTCGACGCCTTTGTCCGGACGAAGTACGCGACCGGTGCGCGCGACCCCGGGCGCGAGCCGCCGGTGCGGGTGATACCGACGATCGGCCAGGCGGCAGGCCGCATGGCCGCGTCCGGCAGCCCGGCCCCGGGCTCGTCCCCCATCGACGCGTCGTAGCCGCAGCGGCGAGGCGTGCTCCTCGGCGGGATCCTCCTCGGGCTGATCGCCGGGCTCGCGGCTGGCGGGCGGCTCGACAACCTGCTCGCCATCCGCCTGCGCTGGCCAGTCCTCCTGTTCGGGGCGGTCGCCGTCCGCTACGCCACCGAGCTCGCCGTCGGGCAGGACATCGAGGTCGCCCAGGCACTCCAGCTGCCCCTGCTCCTTGGCGCGTACCTCATCCTGGCCGCCGCCCTGTGGGCGAACCGGAGCCGGCCGGGCATGGTCCTGGCACTGGCCGGCGTCATCCTGAACGCGATCGCGATCACCGCCAACGCCGGCTTCATGCCCGTCTGGGAACCGAGCCTGGTAGCGGCCGGGTTCAACCCGGACGCGATCCCCTCGCCGATCCACGTCGTCCTTCCGCCGCCGCTCGACCTCGACTTCCTGCTCCACGCTGGGCCGCTGTCCGACGTCTTCCCGATCCCCCTCCCGCTGGTTCGGAACGTCGCCTCGCTGGGCGACGTGTTCATCTCGCTCGGGCTGGCGTTCTTCCTGTTTGCGGGTGTGCTGCGCACCCCGGCCGAGCTGGCCGAGGAAGCGGCGCTGGCCGCGGCGGCCGGCCACACGACCGCGACCCGCCTGCCGCGACCGGTGGCGGTGGCCGTGGCGGAGCTGCCGGTCCGGCCCGAGACGGGGCTGGCAGGCGGCCTGGCGACGGCGGCAGCGATCGCCCGACCGGTGATCCTGGGCGGCTCGGGCGCGGGTGTCGCCGTACCCGGGCTGTCGGGCGTGCCGGCAATACGGGTGCGGGCGGGCGAGGCAGAGGCCGTTGCCGGCCCGCCGGCGCTCGAGCGGATACGCCGTCATCCGTACGTGCGCCTGGCCGCCAACGGACCGTTCTCGGCGCTGTGGGTGGGCCAGCTCGTGAGCCTGTTCGGCGACCGCGTCCACCAGGTCGCGCTGGCGTTCCTCGTCCTCCAGACGACCGGCTCGGCGGTGGCGGTCAGCCTCGTCTTCGCGGCGGCCACGCTGCCGAACCTGGTGCTGGGCCCGATCGCCGGGACGCTGGTGGACCGCTGGGACCAGAAGCAGGTCATGGTCGTGAGCGACCTGCTGCGAGCGGCGGTCGTGCTGGTCATCCCGGCGGCGGCGGTGACGAACGTCTGGCTCGTCTATCCGCTCGTGTTCGTGCTCACCTCCATCTCGATCTTCTTCCGGCCCGCCCGAACGGCCGTCCTGCCGCGGATCGTGCGCGACGACGAGCTGGTCACGGCCAACTCGGCGACGTGGGTCGCGGAGACACTGGCGGACGTGATCGGCTACCCGCTGGCCGGCCTCTTCGTGGCCTTCCTCGGCGCGGCGCTGCCGCTCGCGTTCTGGCTCGACGCGGCCAGCTACGTGGTTTCGGCGGGGCTGATCATGGCCGTCGTCATCCCGCCGGTGGCACGCTCGGCGGCCGTGGCAGCGGGTGCCGCAGGGGTGCTCGCCGACCTGCGCGCCGGCTGGCGCTTCCTGCGCGGCGAGGCGGTCCTGCGGGCCAACACCCTCCAGGCGGTGGTCGCCCAGTTCTCGGCCGGGATCATCATCGCCCTCACCCCGGTGTATGCGGAACGGGTGCTGCAGAGCGACACGCTCGACCCGACCGCGATCTACGCGTTCCTGGAGACCGGCATCGGCGTCGGCAACCTCGTCGGCGGCTTCGTGCTCGGACTGGTCGGGGCGCGGATCGCGAAGGGGCCGCTTGTGATCGTCGGCTACGTCTTCTACGGGTTGTGCGTCGCCGGGCTGGCCGTCGTCGGGCAGGTCGGCATCGCGATCGGCCTCGCCTTCGGCATGGGGGTGATGAACATGGTCTACGTCATCCCCAGCCAGACGCTCTTCCAGGAGCGGGCGCCGGCCGACATGATCGGGCGCGTCGTCGGCTTCCGCTTCTCCGCGGTGTACGGCTCGATGACCCTGGCGATGGCGGTCGCCGGGCTGCTGGGCGAGGCTATCGGGGTGGCCGAGGTGATCGGGATCTTCGGCGTGGTCGCGGTGCTGGCGGGTCTTGCCGGGCTGTTGAGCCGCCCGCTGCGGGAGGCTTGACCAGGCAACCCGCCCGCCGGGGCCCGCCTCGCTCGGCTACACTTCCGCCGCCGAGGGGGCGAGACCGAGCGGCCATCCGTGGCCCGGGCTCCGGCAGCCGCTGAGAACGAAGGAGCCAGCGCGAGCATGACGCGAAGGAACAGGCCGGCCCGGGTGCAGGCGACGCCGGCCGGTCGACCCCCGGCGATGCCCCCCGCCAATCCGCAGGCGACGACGCCGCCCCCGACGCAGCCGCCCCCGGGGCCAGGGTTGGCCGACTCGGACGAGCTCGAGGATGGCGCCCTCGACGAGGAGCTGCTCGAGGGTAACGAAGAGGAGCTCGGCGCCGAGGTCGAGGGGCCCGAGCCGGCCGCCGCTCCGGCAGCAGCACCCGCCGCACCGTCCGAGCGACGGCAGAAGACCGCGACGGGCGCCGCTGCGCCGACCCCGTCCGAGCTGGCGGTCCACGTCGACGACCGCATCTCGAAGGTGTTCGTGGTCGGCGTCGCTGCCGTCTT
>JAGDMV010000076.1 GCA_017860675.1 Chloroflexota bacterium | reverse complement strand
CAGAACCGGCGACGGTTCCCACTCGCCCCGACCGGCTTGCCCACAGCTCTCCTGGCCTGATCGGCGGCAGTTATCATTGATCTGCCCGGAGGACGAGGCGAGGGCAGCTGGGTCCCAGCTGCCCCGTGAGCGTGGCAGGTGAGATCATCCAACCGCTCCGAGACCGGCCGCTCGACGTCCGCAGGCCGGTCTTCCCGCAGGCTGAGGCCGAGGAACCGATCCTCGCCGAGCTCTTCAGCGTCGAGCGCCTCGAACAACACGCCGAGTCGCTCGCCGCCGCCCAGTCGATCACCAGCGAGCCCCGCCGAGGACACGCCGTCCAGCCGCGCATCGCGGAGAACGGCCGCGTCCTGCTGGAGTCGTACCGCGTCCTGGCCCGGGCGATCAAGGACGAACGGTCGATCACGCCGGCCGCAGAGTGGCTCGTCGACAACTTCCCCATCGTCGACGAGCAGCTCCGCGAGATCCGCGACGATCTCCCCCCCGACTACTACCGGGAGCTCCCTAAGCTCGCCGAGGGCCACCTCGCGGGGTACCCGCGGGTCATGGGGCTCGCCTGGGCCTACATCGCGCACACGGACAGTCGCTTCGACCCGGACAGCCTGCGGCGCATGGTGCGCGCCTACCAGGCGGTGGAGCCGCTGACGCTCGGCGAGCTCTGGGCGATCGCGATCAGCCTCCGGATCCTCCTGGTCGAGAACCTCCGCCGTCTCGCGGAGCAGATCGTGCGCAGCCGGGCGGCGCGGCAGGAGGCGGACGAGCTCGCTGACGGCCTGCTCGGACTCGGTGATGGCAGCAGGGAGGACGCAGCCACATCGCTGCACCGGCTCACCCGTACCTCGCTCCCGACGGCAGCCCGCGTCCAGCTCTTTCAGCGTCTGCGCGATCAGGACCCCGCGGTCACCCCCGCTCTCCGCTGGCTGGAGGAGCGCCTCGCGGCCGAGGGGACGACCGCCGAGGAGACGGTCCGCCTCGAGCACCAGCGCCAGGCGACCATGAACGTGACGGTCCGGAACGTCATCACGAGCATGCGGTTCATCTCGTGGTTCGACTGGGCCCGCTTCGTCGAAAGCGTCAGCCTGGTCGACGAGGCCCTCGGTGAACGAGGTCCGTTCGCGGAGATGGACTTCGCGACTCGGGATCGTTACCGGCACGCCGTCGAGGTGCTGGCACGAGGGTCCGGCAAGACCGAGATCGGGGTCGCCCGGGAGGCCGTGGCGATGGCGGACGCCGCGCCCTTGGATGACGACGGCGACCCGTCGACGACCTCCCGGCTCCGGGATCCCGGCTACTACCTGATTTCCGACGGACGCCCGGCGTTCGAGCGCGCCCTCCACGTTCGGGTGCCGTGGTCAGGGCGCTTGCGGCGCGCATACGTCCGGACCGCGACGGGTGGCTACCTCGGGACGCTCGCGCTGGTCACCGCATTCATTCTCGCCATCCCGCTGTTGCTGTCGCGGGGTGGCGGTGCCCCGGGTGTCGGCATCCTGGTCATCGCGATCCTCGCGCTCGTCCCGGCCTCCGATCTCGCCATGGCGCTTGTCAGCCGAGCGGTCACCACCGTGCTGGGCCCGAGATCGCTGCCCCGGCTCGACCTCGATGACGGCGTACCGTCGCACCTGCGGACGCTCGTCGTCGTGCCGATGCTCCTCAGCGGCGAGGCGGATGTCGAGGCGCAGGTCAGCGGCCTGGAGGTCCACTACCTCGGGAACCGCGAGGGCGACCTTCGATTCGCGCTCCTGTCGGACTGGCTCGACGCCCCCACAGAGCAGGTCCCCGGCGACGACGAGCTCCTCTCGGCTGCGGCGGCGGCCATCGACCGGCTCAACGAGCGCCACGGCGAGGCACCCGGGGGAGGCGCCCGGTTCCTGCTCTTCCACCGGACGCGAGCCTGGAACGAGGCCGAGGGTTGCTGGATGGGCTGGGAGCGCAAGCGCGGGAAGCTCCACGAGCTGAATGCCTTCCTGCGCGGCTCGGTGACGACCAGCATCCTGGCGACCGGGCGACCTTCCTCGACGCCGCCGAAGGACGTGCGCTACGTGGTCACGCTCGACGCGGACACGCGGTTGCCCCGGGGCGCGGTGGGGCGTCTTGTAGGGACCATCGCCCATCCCCTCAACCAGCCGACGTTCGATCGGCGGTCCGGCCGGGTGACGCAGGGCTACGGCGTGCTCCAGCCACGGATCACCTCGACGCTCCCGGCCGCGCACGAAGCCTCGATCTTCCAGCGGACCTTCTCCGGACCGGCCGGCGTCGACCCGTATGCATCGGCGGTCTCCGACGTCTACCAGGATCTGTTCCACGAGGGGAGCTTCACTGGCAAGGGCATCTACGACCTCGATGCGTTCGACCTGGCGATGGCAGACCGCGTACCGGAGAACGCGCTCCTGAGCCATGACCTGTTCGAGGGTATCTTCGCCCGGGCCGGGCTGGTGACCGATGTCGAGCTCTTCGACGAGTTCCCTTCGAACTTCCTGGTCTCGGCGGCCCGCCAGCACCGCTGGGCCCGCGGCGACTGGCAGCTCCTGCCCTGGGTCCTGGGCCGGGCCCGTGACGCGACGGGCGGGCGGGATCGCCTCGCTATCCCAGGCATCGGCCGCTGGAAGATGGTCGACAACCTGCGCCGGACGATGTCGGCTCCGATCACCCTGGCCACCCTCGTCGCCGCCTGGGCGTTCCCGTCGGTCTCGGCGGCCCTGTGGACCGCGTTCGTGCTGGCGACGGTGATCGTCCCGGAGGCGCTGCCCGTCCTGGCTGGAGTGCTGCCGCGACGGCGGGGGATCTCCAAGCGCAGCCACCTCCGAGCTCTCGGTGCGGACCTCGCCCTCGCCGCGGCCCACGTGGGCCTCGGCCTCACCTTCCTCGCCTACCAGGCATGGCTGATGGTCGACGCGATCCTGCGAACCCTCGGGCGACTGTACGTCACCCGGAGGAACCTCCTCGAGTGGGTGACCGCCGCGCAGGCCAAAGCCAGCGGCGACCTCGACCTCGCGGCGTTCTATCGGCAGATGGCGGGCGGCGTCGCGATCGCGGCCGTCCTCGGGGCTCTCGTGCTGGCCGTGAAGCCGGGCGCGGCCTGGATCGCGGCACCATTCGTCGTCCTGTGGCTGCTTTCGCCCGTCGTCGCCCGACGGATCAGCCAGCTCCCCGAACGATCGGCCACGGAGCAGCTGTCGGCGACCGATGTCCGGACACTCCGCCAGACCGCCCGCCGGACCTGGCGATTCTTCGAGACCTTCGTCGGTCCGGAGGACCACGGCCTGCCGCCCGACAACTATCAGGACGACCCGGGGCCGGTCATCGCTCATCGGACCTCGCCGACGAACATCGGGTTGTACCTCCTGGCCACCGTGACGGCGCGGGACCTCGGTTGGATCGGGACGCTCGAGATGGTCGAGCGCCTGGAGGCGACGCTCGCGACGGTCGGCAGCCTCGAACGATTCCGCGGCCATCTGTACAACTGGTACGACACGCGCGACCTGCACCAGCTCGAACCGGCCTACGTGTCGTCGGTCGACAGCGGCAACCTCGCCGGCCACCTGCTCGTGCTGTCCAACGCCTGCCGCCAGATGATCGACCAGCCGCTGCCGGTCGCCGCCGCCCTCGCCGGCATCGGTGACGCGATCGGGTTGACCCGTCGCGCCGCCGGCTCAATCGCCGATGACCGGCGAACCCAGATGCTCACGCGCCGCCAGCTCGACGAGGCTCTCGAGATCCCCGCGGCCGTCGGCGGCGACGTGCCGGAGGATCCCGCAGCCTGGGCTGGTCGCCTGGGCGAGCTCTCGGCGCAGGCCGGGACACTGTCGGACGTTGCCGCGGCCCTCACGGCCGAGCGTGGCGATGGAGCGGAGAGCGACCTGGCGAGCTGGGCCGAGGCGGCTCGGCTGGCCGTGAGCAGCCATGTTCGAGACCTCGCGCTGCTCCAGCCCGCTCCCCGGGGGACTTCCTTCCCGACGATCGCCGAGCTGTCCGATCCCCCGGCCGGCCCGGATGGCGGCGGGTCGCCGGCGGCGGCGATGCTGGTCCGCCGGCTCCAGTCGATCGCCGACCAGGCGCAGCAGCTCTTCCGGGAGATGGACTTCGGCTTCCTGTTCGACCCGACCCGCAAGCTCTTCTCGATTGGCTTCCGGGTCCGGGATGGCGCGCTGGACACGAGCTACTACGACCTGCTCGCCTCCGAGGCCCGCCTCGCGAGTTTCCTCGCGATCGCCAAGGGCGACATCGCCCCCGACCACTGGTTCCGCCTCGGACGTGCGCTCACGCCCGTCGGTCGTGGCTCGGCCCTCATCTCGTGGTCCGGGTCCATGTTCGAGTACCTGATGCCCGCCCTCGTGATGCGCGCTCCGGCGCTCAGTCTCCTTGACCACACCTACCGACTGGTCGTGGCCCGGCAGATGAGCTACGCGGCGGAGCTCGGTGTGCCGTGGGGTATCTCCGAATCGGCATTCAACGCGCGTGACCTCGAGCAGACGTACCAGTACTCGAGCTTCGGCGTGCCCGGCCTGGGCCTGAAGCGGGGCCTGAGCGAGGACGTCGTCGTGGCCCCGTATGCGACTGCCCTCGCAGCGATGATCCAGCCGGGGGCGGCGGTCCGCAACTTCTTGCGGTTGAGCGATGCCGGCGCGGGCGGGCGGTATGGCTTCTGGGAGGCCCTCGACTACACGGCGCGACGCCTCCCCGAAGGGGCGTCGGTGGCGGTCGTGAAGGCCTGCATGGCCCACCACCAAGGGATGGCGCTCGTGGCCCTCGGGAACGTCCTCAACGACCAGGCGATGGTCGGGCGCTTCCATGCCGACCCGATCGTCGAGGCCACGGAGCTGCTGCTCCAGGAGCGGATGCCGCGCGACATGCTCGTGGCCCGGCCCCGTGCCGAGGAGGTGAAGAGCGCCGCGGACGTGCGCGAGCTGGTGCCGCCGGTCCCCCGGCGGTTCACCTCGCCCCACGACGTGACGCCGCGGACGCACCTGCTGTCGAACGGGCGGTACGCGGTTATGGTGACGGCGGCGGGATCCGGCTACAGCCGCTGGGGCGACCTCGCCGTGACACGCTGGCGCGAGGACGCCACTCGGGACTCGTGGGGCAGCTACCTCTTCCTCCGCGACATGCACACGGGCGCGGTGTGGTCGGCGGGTCACCAGCCGAGCGGCGTCGAGGCGGACAGCTACGAGGTCGAGTACTCGGAGGATCGCGCCGAGTTCTCCCGTCGCGACGGTTCGATCGCCACCGGCCTGACCGTCGTCGTATCCACGGAGCACGACGCGGAGATCCGCCGCGTGACGCTGACGAATCTCGGCTCCCGCGGACGCGAGATCGAGGTGACGTCGTACGCGGAGATCGTCCTCGCGCCGCAGGCGGCCGACGTGGCGCACCCGGCGTTCCAGAACCTGTTCGTGGAGACCGAGTTCGTCCCCGAGATCGGCGCCCTCCTGGCGACCCGCCGCCCGAGGTCCAGGGATGAGCCACGGGTCTGGGCCGCACATGTCGCAGCGGTCGAGGAGGAGATGGGCGGTGTCGTCCAGTACGAGACGGACCGGGCTCGCTTCCTCGGCCGGGGCCGCTCGGTCCGCTCGCCCGTCTCGGTCATCGATGGGCGGCCGCTCTCGGACACGGTCGGCGCGGTGCTCGATCCGATCTTCAGTCTGCGTCGCCGGGTTAGGCTCGCCGTCGGCGCGACTGTCCACGTGGTCTTCTCCACGGTCGTCGCCGGATCACGCGAGGACGTCGTGGACCTGGCCGACAAGTACCGTGAGTCGGGCACCTTCGAACGCGCGTCGACCCTGGCATGGACCCAGGCCCAGGTCCAGCTCCATCACCTGGGGATCGAGGCCGACGAAGCCCACCTCTTCCAGCGCCTAGCCAACCGGATCCTCTATTCAGACCGGTCGCTGCGGCCGTCGCCGGGCCTGCTCGCGCGGAACGACCGGGGAGCCCCCGGCCTGTGGCCTTACGGCATCTCGGGTGACCTGCCCATCGTCATGGTGCGGATCGACGAAGCTGAGGACCTTGACCTCGTCCGGCAGCTGCTCCGCGCCCATGAGTACTGGCGGCTGAAGCTCCTCGACGTCGACCTCGTGATCCTCAACGAGCACGGCGCCACGTACGCCCAGGATCTGAACGATTCGCTGGAGAGCCTCGTACGGACGAGCCGGTCGACCCTGGCCCATGAGGGCCAGCAGGGTCACGGAAGGGTCTATATCCTGCGCGGCGACCGGCTCTCCGCCGAGGACCGCACCCTCCTCCAGGCCACTGCCCGGGCCGTCCTGCTGAGCCGTCGGGGCAGCCTGGCCGACCAGGTCATCCGCCTCGAGCGGCCCGAGAGGGAGCCGCTCCCAGCGGGACCGGCCGCCTCGACGCCAACCGGGAGCGACCCGGCCCCTCGGCGTCCGGAGCTGGAGTTCTTCAACGGTCTCGGTGGCTTCGCCGACGGCGGGCGCGAGTACGTCACCATCCTCGGCCCCGAGCAGGCCACCCCGGCGCCCTGGTCGAACGTGATCGCCAACGCGTCGTTCGGGTTCCAGGTCTCTGAGTCCGGGTCGGGCTACACGTGGTCTGGGAATAGCCGCGAGAACCAGCTCACCACGTGGTCCAACGACCCGGTCAGCGACCCCGTGAGCGAGGCGATCTACGTCCGGGACGACGACAGCGGTGACCTGTGGGGTCCGACGGCCCAGCCGATCCGCCTCGACGACTCGACATACGTCGCCCGGCACGGTGCCGGATACAGTCGGTTCGAGCACCAGCACGACGGGATCGAACTCGGCCTCGTCCAGTTCGTCCCGCTCGACGAGGCCGTGAAGCTCTCGGTGCTGACCGTGAAGAACCGGTCCGGGCGCCACAGGCGCCTCTCCGTGACCGCCTTCGCGGAATGGGCCCTCGGCACCTCGCGCGGAGCCAGCGCCCCCCGGATCGTCACGGCGCAGGAGCCAGCAACTCAGGCGATCCTCGTGCGCAACCCGTGGAACACGGAGTTCGCCGGCCGGGTCGCGTTCCTCGACCTGGGCGGACGGCAGACGACGTGGACCGCGGACCGGACCGAGTTCCTCGGCCGCAACGGCGCCCCGGACCGGCCCGCCGGCCTGGACCGCGGATATCGGCTGCGAGGCGCCAGCGGCGCCGGCCTGGACCCATGCGCCGCGCTGCAGACCAGCTTCGAGCTCGCCGACGGCGCCCGGACCGAGGTCCTCGTGCTGCTCGGCGAGGCGGACAATGCCCCGGCCGCGGCCGACCTCATCCTGCGCGCGCGGACCGCCGACCACGAGGGGATGCTGCAGCGCGTGGCGGGCTACTGGGACGATGCCCAGGGCATCGTCCAGGTGCGGACCCCCGACCGCTCGATGGACATCATGCTCAACCGCTGGCTCATCTACCAGACGCTCGCGTGCCGGCTGTGGGCGAGGACGGCGTTCTATCAGGCCGGCGGCGCCTACGGGTTCCGCGACCAGCTCCAGGATGTCATCGCTCTCGTGACGTCGGAGCGCCAGCTCGCCCGGGAACATCTAATCCGGGCGGCGGCACGCCAGTTCGTCGAGGGAGACGTCCAGCACTGGTGGCATCCGCCGTCGGGTCGGGGTGTCCGGACGCGGATCTCGGACGATCGCCTGTGGTTGCCGTACGCCGTCGATCGCTACCTCGCGGTCACGGGCGACACCGCCGTTCTCGACGAGGACATCCCGTATCTCGCAGGGCCGGTCCTGCGGCCGGACGAGGCCGACGCCTACTTCCAGCCGGAGCGATCATCGCAGACGGATTCCCTGTACGCCCACTGCGCGGCGGCCATCGACCGGAGCCTCGAGGTCGGCGCGCACGGACTGCCGCTCATCGGATCAGGCGACTGGAACGACGGCCTGAACCTCGTCGGTCACGAGGGACGGGGCGAGAGCGTCTGGGTGGGCTGGTTCCTGCACATCGTCCTGGCCGCCTTCGCGCCGATCGCGGAGGCCCGGGGTGAGCGTTCCCGCGCGGAGCGCTGGCGAGCCCACATGAAGTCGCTCCGGCGGGCGCTCGAGCGCCACGGCTGGGACGGCGACTGGTACCGCCGAGCCTTCTTCGACGACGGCACCCCGCTTGGCTCCGCCCGGAACGCCGAATGTCGGATCGACTCGATCGTCCAGTCCTGGAGCGTCCTCTCGGGAGCCGCCAACCCTCCCCACGCGGAGCGGGCGATGGCTTCTGTGGAGGAGTACCTCGTCCGGCGCGGTGACGGGCTCGTCCTGCTCTTCACCCCGCCGTTCGACCACTCCGACGTCGACCCGGGCTATGTCAAGGGGTATCTCCCTGGCATCCGGGAGAACGGCGGCCAGTACACCCATGGCGCCATCTGGGCCGTGATCGCCTTCGCGGAGCTCGGCGACGGCGACAAGGCCGGTGAGCTGTTCTCCATCCTGAACCCCATCAACCACGCCAGCACCCGGGCCGGGGTCCATCGCTACAAGGTGGAGCCGTACGTCATGGCGGCCGACATCTACACGGAGCCGCCGCACGTCTCCGCGGAACGACGCTCCTGCTCGATCCGTGCATCCCCCGCGCCTGGCCGCGCTACGAAATCGACTTCCGCTACCACTCCGCTCGGTACGAGATCGTCGTAGAGAATCCGCAGGGGGTGAGTCGAGGCGTGGCATCGGCGGAGCTCGATGGACAGGCACTGCCGGGCGCCGCCGCCGCCATCCCCCTCGCCGACGACGGCGTCACGCACGGCGTCCGCGTCGTCCTCGGCCAGACCTGACACGAGTCCGCTCGGCGGCCCGACGACAAGGTGGTATCTCCGCAGTTCCTGCCGCCGCGAAGCGTTCGTCAGCCCTGGGTGCCGAGATCCGCTAGGTAGCGCCGCAGCCCGGGCCCGACATCCGGCCGAAGGAGCGCGAGCTCGATGGAGGCCTGGAGCCATCCCATGGTCGTGCCCGCGTCGTAGCGCACGCCCTCGAGGGCATAGCCGTACACGTCTTGCTCCTCCATCAGGCGCTGGATCGCGTCCGTGAGCTGGATCTCGGCCACCGCCCCCCGGGGCGTCTGCTCGAGCATGTCGAAGATCCCCGGCGTGAGCACGTAGCGCCCGATGATGGCCAGATTCGACGGCGCGTGCTCCGGTTGGGGCTTCTCGACCAGGCCCTGCAGCTTGAGGAGGCGCTTGTCGGCTCCCGCGTTCTGGGGTGTCACCGGGTCGATGATCCCGTAGCGATCCGTCTCCGCGCGGTCGATCTCCATCACCGCCACAACCGAGGCCTGGGTCTGTTCGTAGGCTTCGATGATCTGGCCGATCGCCGGTCGATCTGCGACCACGACGTCGTCGGAGAGGATGACGGCGAACGGCTCCTGCCCGACGAGCTCCTTCGCCATCAGCACAGCGTGGCCGAGGCCGAGCTGCTCCTTCTGCCGCACATAGCTGATCTGGGCCAGCGTGCTGATGCGTCGCACGCGGCGGAGCATCTCGAAGTCGCCCTTCGCTTCGAGGAGATGCGGCTTGTCGACGAGCGGCAGCATCTCCTTCGGCTGCGCCTTGGTGGCAGGAAGGAATCGAGTGCCCCACCCCGCGGCAGGTAAGACGGCGGTGCGTACAAGCATGGGCCTCGACACAGGTGCTGCGGGTCGCCGCGCGACGCGGTTCCGCGTCTCGCCGGGACCTCAAGTATAGGCACGCCCCCTGGACAGCCAGGCTGCCAGGGACCTCCGCGCGAGCGTGCGTCCACCTCGAAACGGCCTGCGTCGGGCAGCCTCCCGCCGGCCGGCGCAGCACCCGTCGGGCGTGCCGTGGACGGAGCCGCGAACCGCTCGGCGGGGCCGACCGTCGGGACGTCCGCCTCTCATAACCCGCTTCTGGCGCGGCGGCTCACGCGGCACTCACAAGCAGGGTGTGTCGCTGAGCACAGAGGGCGGAAGGTGGAGCGGGAGACGGGACTCGAACCCGCGACATTCTGCTTGGGAAGCAGACACTCTGCCAACTGAGTTACTCCCGCTCGGGAGGCCTGGCACCGGGTCAGGTGCGGGGAAGAATACCACTCGCTGGCGCCTCCCCGAGGCGCACTTCGCGGGGGCCGTCAGCCGATCCGTGCGTCGCGCCGCAGTGGCTCTTCACCTTGCCGCCAAGGCGTCATGCTGGCAACGACGACGCCCGCAGCGAGGTGCGATCGGTGAGCGACGGTGTTCGCGAGATGCGGCTGGTGGTCACGACCGACGACTTCGACCGGGCGCTCGCCTTCTACCGCGACGCGCTCGGGCTCCGCGAGATCGGGGCGTTCGACGACGGCGCGGGCCGCGTCGCCATCCTCGACGCCGGTCGGGCCACGCTCGAGCTCTCCGATGTCCCCCACGCCGAGGAGGTCGACCGGCTCGAGGTTGGGCGCCGCACCGCCGGGGCAATCCGCGTTGCGTTCGGCGTCGACGACGGGCGAGCGGCAACTGCCCGTCTCGTCGCGGCCGGGGCCACCCTGCTCGCGTCGCCGACGGAGACGCCGTGGCGGTCGCTGAACTCGCGGCTCGAGGCGCCGGCGGGGCTCCAGCTGACGCTGTTCGAGGCCCTGGAGCCCGAGGCGTAGGGCAGGGCTCAACATCCTTCGCGACGATCTCGGGCTCGCGCGGCCTCGGCAGATGCCTCAGGGCCGGGGCCCGAGCAGGTCGTCCACCCAGGCGCCCACCCCGGGCCAAACGCGGTCGACACCGCACGCGGCGAACGCTGCCGGATCGGTCGTCCGCCCGACCGCGACGAACGGCGACCCGGCCGCGCGGGCCATCGCCAGGTCCTCCGGCGTGTCGCCCACGTAGAGCGCATCCGCCGGGCGCAGCCCGAGAACGTCGAGCGCCTGCACCAGCCCGTCCGGCGCCGGCTTCGTCGCCGCGACATCGTCCGAGTAGACGGCGACCTCGAACACGCCGCCGAGGTTGAGCCGCGGGATGGCCGCTTCCACGACGGCCCGCATCGAGGCCGTCACGAGGCCGAGCCTGACGCCGTGACGGCGCAGCCGCCGGAGCCCGCCGCGCGTCCACGGCAGGGCTCGCGGCCGGACGAGCTGCATCTCCCGGGCCCAACGGTCGGCCAGCTCGTCGTACAGGTGCTCCGGCACGCCGAGCTCAGCGTAGGTGCGGCGCCAGTCGGGGGTGTAGCGCTCGCGGAACCATGTCCGGTGCAGGTGGATGCCCAGCGGCGCGAGAGCCCGCCTGTTCGCCAGGTAGATCGCCCCCAGCGAGTCGGCGAGTGTGCCGTCCCAGTCGAACAGCACGGCAGCGGGGAGCGGCGCGACGCCGCTCGACGGCGAGGCGGGGGAGTGCATGTGCTGCTCCTGCATCACCGTCGTCCGGCCCTACCCCGCCCAGGTGTAGCCGCCGTCGACGTAGAGCGTCTGGCCGGTGATGAAGGAGGCCTTCTCGCCCAGGAGGAAGGCGATCGCCCCGGTGACGTCCTCGACCCGGGCCATCCGGCGGAAAGGGACCCGCTCGAGCACGGAGAGGTCGATCGTCCCGGCCGCCACCTGGGCCGCGATCAGCGGTGTGTCGGTCCACGACGGGGCCACGGCGTTGACCCGGATCGGCCGGTCGGCCCACTCGACGGCCAGGACGCGGGTGATCCCCACGACCCCGTGCTTCGCGGCGGAATAGGCCACGCGCCCGGGAAGCGCCTTCATCGAGAAGACCGAGGCCACGTTGACGATGGCCCCGCCCGGCTCGAGGTGCGGATAGGCGGCCTGGCAAGCGTAGAACGTCCCGCTCAGGTCGATGTCGAGCACCCGCTGCCAGTCGGCGACGGCGAGGTCCGCGGACGGGCCGGTCCGGTTGATGCCCGCGCTGTTGACCAGGCCGTGGAGCGGGCCGAAGCGGCCGGCGATGTCGGCGAACGCCCGGCCGAGCCCGTCCCGGTCGGTCACGTCGGCCGCCACGAACGCGGCGCCGAGCTCGTCGGCGGCCTGCCGGCCGGCCGGGTCGACGTCGAGGATGACGCAGTGCCAGCCCTCGGCCGTCAGCTCGCGGACGGCCCCCAGCCCGATCCCCTTCGCCCCGCCGGTGACCACGGCCAGCTTCATCGCGTCGCCCTCTCACCTGCTCCGCCGCGCGGCCTGGACGGTCGCGCTCCGTTCCTCCCCGGGCTTCATCATCGCCCATCGCGGACCCGCCGGCGCGTCACAATGCGTGCCAGCAGGGAACGGCGCGACTGGCGGACGACGGGAGGGAGGAACAGCCGCATGACGGCGACGATGCGCGCGGCGCGTTGGCACGGGCGCGGCGACGTCCGCGTGGAGGACGTCCCAGTCCCGCGCGTCGGGCCCGGCGAGGTCCTCCTCCGGGTGAGCTGGTGCGGCATCTGCGGGACCGACGTCGAGGAGTTCCGCGACGGTCCGGTGGTGATCCCGGTCGATCGCCCCAACCCGCTCACCGGCCAGATGGCCCCGGTCACCCTCGGCCACGAGTTCGCCGGGACGATCGTCGAGGTCGGCGAAGGGGTGGACGATCTGGCCGTCGGCGACCGGGTCGTCCCGGACATCTGCCTGTTCTGCGGGGAGTGCCACTTCTGTCGCCGCCACGAGTACGCGCTGTGCGTCTCGTGGGCGGCCATCGGCCTCCACGGTGACGGGGGCCTCGCCGAGTACGTCAAGGTGCCCGCCCGGATGTGCGTGCGGCTGCCCGACGAGGTCGCCGACGACGAGGCCGCCCTGATCGAGACGACCGAGGTCGCCGTCCGGGCGGTGCGCAAGGCCGGGATCCGCCTCGGCGATTCCGTGGCGATCGTCGGCGACGGCGCGGTCGGCCTCATCACGCTCCAGGTGGCCCGCGCCGCAGGGGCGACCACGGCCCTCCTGCTCGGCCATCGCCCTGCCCGCCTGGAGCTGGCGCGTCGACTGGGGTGGGCGACCGCCACGATCGACACGCACGACCCGGGCTGGCGGCAGGCGGTGGCCGACCTCACCGAGGGGCTCGGCGCCGACGTGGCCATCGAGTGCGGCGGCCGGCCGGAGGCGATCCAGGACTCGATCTCGGCGACGCGCAAGGGCGGCCGGGTCGTCCTGCTCGCCGTGATCGGGACGCCGATCCCGCTGAACACGTGGCCGATCGTGGAGGGCGAGCGGACCGTCATAGGCAGCGTCCAGCACCACTTCGACGAGGACCTGCCGATCGCCGTCCGCCTGCTGGCCTCGGGCGCCGTCGACGTCCGGCCGCTGATCACGCGGCGGATCTCGCTCGAGCGGCTGGTGGAGGACGTCTTCGCCGCCCCGCCGGCCGGTCGGTCGGCGGACATCAAGGTCCTCGTCTCGACGCGGGTGGCGGCCGAGCGCAGCTAGCGGCGACCGCCCCTGGGAGGGGGTGGGGGCTCTGCCGGGAGTTGCGATCCGGCCGCGGTTCGTCCCGGCCACGGGACGGCACCGGGCCCGGAGACCCCCGGCCGGGCAACGAACAGGGCGCCGGCATGGGGCTCCCGGGCCAGCTCTGCCGCGGGCAGCCCGTGCGAGGCCGTCGTGATCACCAGCGCGTCGCCGGCAAAGCAGCAGCTCGACGGCCGGCTGACCGGCATCTCGACCCGCTCGAGCTCGCGCCCGTCGGGGGCGAACCGGCGCACGGCCCAGCCGTCCCACATCGCGACCCACAGGCAGCCGTCGTCGTCGACGCTCAGCCCGTCCGGGACGCCCGGCCCGGCCGACAGGTCGAGGAACGGGCGGCGGCGCGTCGCCTCGCCGGTCGCCCAGTCGTAGTGGAAGGCGTCCACCGTCCCGGCCCGGCTGTCGGCCAGGTACATCGTCCGCCCGTCGGGGCTCCAGCCGAGGCCGTTGGACAGGCCCAGCCCGCTGACGACGGGTGTCGCCACGTCGCCGTCGAGCCGGTACAGCACGCCGCGGGCTGCGCCCTCCTCGTAGGTCATCGTGCCCGCCCACGCCCGCCCCGTCGGGTCCACCTTCCCGTCGTTGAAGCGGAGGTCGGGGTCGTGCTCGAGCGGCAGGGCGATTGGCGCCTGCGTCCCGTCGGGGGCGAGCCGCACGAAGCCGTCACGCCTCGCCAGCAGGAAGCCGCCGTCGGCCGCCGGCAGCGCGGCGCCGACGTGCATGCCGATCTCGACGGTTGCGTGGATGCGGGACAGGTCGGCGACGAACACGCGCCCGGCGACGATGTCGACGAACGACAGGCGACCGCTGTGCGCCACCCATGACGGTCCTTCGCCGACCTTGGCCTGGACGTCGAACAGCACCTCGGGGGCGGGCTCCCGGGTCACTGGATGAGGCCGAAGTCGCGCAGTACCCGGAGCAGGAACCAGGTCCCGAACACGAGGCCGAGGACGATCATGATCGCCCACGTCCCGCAGCCGAGCGAAGATGCAGCACGGTGATGACGATCTGGAGCGGGAGGACGGCGTTCCCGATCGCCAGCGGGACGAGCGCGGTCCACGGGTCGGTCACGCCGCGAACTCTAGCGGCACCGCCCCGGCGCGGTGTCGGCGCGAGCGCGGCACGCGCTCGAGGGGGAGACGCGGGCGCCGGCGGCGTCAGGCGTGGATGTCCTCGGGCGTGCCGCCAGGGTCTGCCAGGGGCGCCGGACTTCGGCGAGGACCCTGTCGGGGCGCGTCACCGGGCGTATTCGCCCCGACCGGTGGTGACCGACCGGCTACCATGGGCCGGCGCCGCGATCGGGTGCCCATCGATCTCGCCGATCGTGATCGCGTGGAGATGTACGAGCAGCCGATCGACTCGCGGAACCCTGGCTGGTCCGCGACCCGCAGATCCACCGCGACGTCGGGATTCTCTACTGGGGCCATCATCGGCCAGCTGGTCGCCCGGGGCGCCTGGGCCTTGCGCCAGATCGTGAAGCCCCTGGACGGCTGAGGCGACGCCGATCCGGAACAGGGAAGGGCCGGCGACGGCGGCCTGCGCCGGGCGCGGCAACGTGGCCGAGACGAGGTGAGGTCAGATGAGTCCGCAGCTCCAGCTTCGCGCCGGGCCCGCCGAGGCCGTCGTCGATCCCGCGGCCGGCGGCCGTATCACGTCGCTGCGCGTCGAAGGGCTCGAGCTGCTGCTCCCGTTCGAGGGCGTGCCGCTCGTCGGCGGGCTGTACCCGATGGTGCCGTGGGCAGGCCGGCTCCGTGACGGCGTGCTCCGCTGGCAGGGCGAAGCACACCGGTTCCCGACTCACGTGACCCCGCCCCACGCCATCCATGGCACCCTGCTCGAGTCGCCCTGGGATGTTGTGACGACGGCACCTGCCGAGGCGCTGCTGGCAGCGGACCTCGTCGCGCCGTGGCCCTTCGGGGGTCGGGTGACTCACCGGCTGTGCATCGAGCCGGACGCGCTGCGCGCTCGGCTCCGCGTCGAGGCGGGCAACGCCCCGATGCCCGTGATCGCCGGCTGGCACCCGTGGTTCGCCAGGGCGCTGCGGGATGCTGCCGGCCGGACGGTCGGCGGCGCGATCGCGGTCGACCTCGAGGCGGGGGCGATGCTGCGGCGCGGACCCGACGGCCTGCCCGACGGCGAGCAGGTCCGGCCAATCCCGCCGGGGCCGTGGGACGACTGCTTCGTCGAGATCTCGGGAGACCCCGGCGTCCATTGGCCGGGCGGGCTCGAGGTCCGCATCGCCAGCGACGCGTCCCGGTGGGTCGTCTACACGGGGCACCCGGACGGCGTCTGCGTCGAACCGCAGACGGGTCCGCCGGACGGGCTCAACACGGGCGAGTGTGCGATCGTGCGGCCAGGCGAACCGCTCGTCGTCTCGATGACGATCA
>JAGDMV010000075.1 GCA_017860675.1 Chloroflexota bacterium | reverse complement strand
TCGCCCTGGGCGATGGCAGCCCGGATCTCCGAGCTGCGGACCGGCCGGCCGCCCAGGTCCAGCGCCGGCACGACCACGACCTCGAAGCCCTCGCGCGCGCCCAGGGCCGCCAGGGCCTCCGGCGTTCCCGCCCGCTGATGACCGAACGCCGCGTCGGGGGTCATGACGAAGCCGGCCAGGTCCACCCGCCGCCCGATCGCCGCAACGAACTGGTCGTAGGGCGTCCGCCGCAGCGCCTCGTCGAAGTGCTGCACGACGGTCACCGCGACGCCGGCTCCGTCGAGCCGCACGAGGCGCTCGTCAGGGTCGCAGACGAGCGGCGGAGCAGCGCCCACCAGCAGCTCGTCCGGGTGGGCGTCGAACGTCACCACGGCGGGCCGGGCCCGGAGGCGATGGGCGGCGCGGCGCAGCTCGCCCAGCAGGTAGAGGTGGCCGCGGTGGATCCCGTCGAACGCGCCGACGGCGAAGACCAGCCGACCGTGGGCCGGCTGGAGCCGGTCGATGCCGGTGACGACCGCGTGCCCGCCGTCAGCCATCGCGATCGTCCTCGTCCGCGGCCGCCGCAGTCGCGGTCCCGTCCCCGGCGGGTTCCCCGCCTGGCCGCGGTGCCGGCCCGCCACCAGCGCCGTCCAGTGCCGGCAGGCTGTCGGCGAGCACCTTGTCGGGCACGAGCCGGCCTGACGCCAGACGGCCGATGGCCACGAGTCGCCCAGTGTCGTCGAAGACCCGAACGGGGAGCGCCGGGTCGGGGCCGATCTCGGCGTCACGGGGAATGCGCACCCAGCCGCCGCGGAGCACGATGCCGGCGTCCGCGTCTGAAAGCCGCACGGCCGGCAGGTGGTCGAGGCCTGCCCCGACCGGTAGCAGCAGCGACCCGAATCGACCCTCTGCGGCGGCCGCCCGCACCTCGTCGAGGGACAGCGCCGTGGCCAGGGTGAAGGGGCCGGCCGCCGTCCGCCGCAGCGCACCCAGGTAGGCGCCGCTGCCGACCGCCGCGCCGAGATCCCGGGCGAGCGCCCGGACGTAGGTGCCCGCCGAGCAGGCCACGACAATGGTCGCGAGAGGCCGGTCCGGATCGGACCCGTCCCAACCGACGAGCTCGAGCCGGCGGAAAGAGACCTCGCGCGGCTGAAGCTGCGTCTCCAGGCCGGCCCTGGCGAGCGCGTAGGCGCGGCGGCCGCCGACCTTGCGCGCCGAGTAGGCCGGCGGCTGCTGGAGGAACGTGCCGACGAAGCCCGCCAGGGCGGATTCCACGGCCGGCCGGTCCGGGGCCGGTCCGGATGCCGGCCGCAGCTCACCCTCCAGGTCGTCAGTCGTGGACGAGGCACCGAGGCAGACCGTCGCCCGGTACTCCTTGTCGGCGCCCAGGTGGTACTCGGCCAGGCGTGTCGCGCGGCCGAGGAAGAGCGGCAGCACCCCCGACGCGAACGGGTCCAGCGTCCCGCCGTGGCCGACGCGGCGCTGGCCGGCCAGCCGGCGGACGAGCGCGACCACGTCGTGCGAGGAGGGGCCGACGGGCTTGTCAACAACCAGCACGCCCTCCGGGTCGCCGCGGCGTGTCCGGGCCCCGGATCGCTGCGCCAACGGGCGCGTCGCCGTCATCGGCGCACGTCGCGGGCGAGGGCGATCGCCTGCGGCAGGACCGCGGCCCATGCCGCCGCCGGCGGGAGGCCGATAGTGGCACCCGCCGCGCGGAGGTGGCCGCCGCCGCCCCAGCCGGCCACAAGGGCCGTCGCGTCCACGCCGCCGTCCCTGGTCCGCACCGAGAGACGGCTCGAGCCGTCCTCCTGCTCCTTGAGCAGCAGGGCGACCTCGGCCTCCTCGGCCTGCACGAGCAGGTCCACCAGGCCCTCGCTGTGCTCGGGCAGGGCGCCCGCCGCCTCCAGGTCGGCCAGCTCCAACGTGGCTGCCACGACTCGTCCCTCGTCGTGCGCCTCCAGCCGGCCGAGGACGCGCCCGAAAAGCCGGAGCTGGGACTCCGGCTTTGTCCGGTAGAGCCGTCGCGAGATGTCGGACAGCGCCGCCCCGGCCTCGAGCAGGGCGGCCGCCAGCCGCAGCGTCCGCGGCGTCGTGTTGGGGTGGGCGAACGTCGCCGTGTCCATGACCAGGCCGGCCATGAGCGCGGTCGCCAGCTCGCCTCCGCCGGCGTCGAGCGGGACGCCCAGGCGGAGCGCGATCAGGGCCACCAGCTCGCAGGTGGCGGCGGCGCCCTGGTCGACCCAGGTGAGCTCGCCGGCAGGCTCGCTGGAAGCGTGGTGGTCCAGGACGATCGCCGGCGTCGCCGCGAACAGGTCGGGATGGCGTCCGACGATCGACCCGGCCCGTGCGGCATCAGCGCAGTCGCAGAGCACGACGAGGTCATAGGCCAGCGCCGGGTCGGGGTCGGTCAGCACCTCAGCCACGCCGGGCAGGAAGCGGTAGAGGGCCGGCACGGGGTCGGACGAGGCGACGGTCGCCGTGCCGCCCCGCGCCGTCACGATGCGTCCGATCGCGATGGCCGCCCCGAGCGCGTCGGCGTCCGGGTGCTCGTGGCCGACGGCCAGCACCGTCCGCGCCGAGGCCAGCCGCTTCGCGATCGGGTCCGGGACCATCGAGGCGAGCGCGCCGAGATCAGCGGGCATGGCGGCCCTGGCCCCGGCTTCCGCGCCCGGTGGCGCGCCGCTGCCTTCGCCGGCTCCCTGTATTCCGGTCTCGATCCCGCTCGGCGGATTCGGCCGGTGGACGAGGGTGGGGCTCGTGGGGTGCGGCCGCGGCTGGGTCCGGTCCCTGGCCGGCCGGCCCGGGCCCACCGGCCTCGGGCACGTCCGCGGCCTCACGGGTGTCCGCCGATTCGGGCGCGTCGCCGTCGCGGGGAAGCCTCCGGACCGGCGTGGGCAGCTGCTCGTCAGGCGGGACGCTCTCCGGGTTCTCGCCCCGCTCCAGCTCATCGAGGATGCGCAGGACCCTCGTGGCCCGCGACATCGAGTCGTCCAGCTCCACGTGGAGCTCGGGGATGCGCTTGAGCCGCAGGCGCGCGCCGAGCTCGTGGCGGACGTAGGGCATCGCCCGCCCGAGCGCGCGCACGGCCGTGCGCTGCTCGTCCGGGCTGCCGATGACGCTGACCCAGACGCGCGCATGCCGGAGGTCCGGCGATGCCTCGACCTCGGTCACGGTCACGAAGCCGATCCTCGGGTCCTGCACCTCCTTCGCCAGGAGCTTCCCGATCTCCTCGCGCAGGAGGGCGTCGACCCGTTCGACGCGCTGGCTCACCGACGATCGTGCCGGCTCAGCCGGCCCGGCTCACGGCCTGCATGCCGAACGCCTCGATGACGTCGCCCTCGAGGACATCATGGAAGCCGGCCAGCCCGATCCCGCACTCGTAGCCCTTCTCCACCTCCCGCACGTCGTCGCGGAAGCGGCGGAGCGATTCGATCCGGTCGGTGGCGATGACCCGGCCGCCGCGGTAGACGCGCGCCCCGGAGCCGCGGGCGATCCGGCCGTCGGTCACGATCGACCCGGCGATGACGGTGTCCCGGCCGATGCGGAAGACCTGGCGGACCTCGGCCCGGCCCTCCACGACCTCGACCATCTCCGGCTCGAGCATGCCCTTGAGGGCGGCGTCGATGTCGTCGGTGAGCTTGTAGATGATGTCGTACAGGCGGACGTCGACCTTCTCCGCCTCTGCCGTCCGGCGCGCCTGCGGATCGACCTTGGTCGAGAAGCCGACGACGATGGCGTTGGAGGCCGATGCCAGGAGGATGTCGTTGTCGGTGATGTCGCCGGTGCCCTCGTGGAGCACGCTGATCCTGACCTCGTCGCTGCTCAGCTGCTCGAGGGCGTGCTTGATCGCCCCGATCGAGCCCGAGACGTCGGCCTTGAGGATGATCCGCAGCTCCTTCGTCTGCCCCTCCTGGACCTGGCGGAACAGGTCCTCGAGGGTCGCCTTCTGTCCGGCCCCGGCCTGCGAGGCGGCCGCCTCCCGGCGGCCCTCGGCCATCGACCGGGCAGTGCGCTCGTCGGGCACGACCTCCAGGATGTCGCCTGCCTCGGGGACCTCGGCCAGGCCGAGGACGACCGCGGCCGAGGAGGGCCCCGCCTTCGGCACCCGCCGGCCGGAGGCGTTCTCGAGGGCGCGCACCTTGCCGTAGGTGCCACCGACGACGACGACGTCGCCGACCCGCAGGGTCCCCTTCTGGACGATGACGGTCGCGACCGGGCCGCGGCCCTTGTCCAGCTCCGCCTCGATGATCGTGCCCGCCGCCGCCCGCTTCGGGTTGGCCTTCAGCTCCTGCAGGTCGGCGACGAGGAGGACCATCTCGATCAGCTCCTCGAGGCCGATGCGGGCCTTGGCCGAGACCGGCACGAGCGGCACGTCGCCGCCGAACTCCTCGATGACGACGCTCGCCTCGGCCAGCTCCGTCTTCACCCGGTCCTGGTTGGCGTCGGGCTTGTCGATCTTGTTCAGGGCGATGATGATCGGCACGCGGGCCGCCCGCGCGTGGCTGATCGCCTCGAGGGTCTGGGGCATCACCCCATCGTCCGCGGCGACGACGATCACCGCGATGTCGGTGACCTTCGCCCCCCGGGCGCGCATGGCGGTGAACGCCTCGTGACCGGGCGTGTCCAGGAAGACGACCCGCCGGCCGTCCTTGGTGACCTCGGACGCGCCGATGTGCTGGGTGATGCCACCCCGCTCGCCGGCGGCGACTGCCGTGCTCCGGATCGCGTCCAGCAGGCTCGTCTTGCCGTGATCGACGTGGCCCATCACCGTCACGATCGGCGGCCGCGGCAGGAGGAGTGCGGGATCGTCGTCCTCGACGGTGAAGATCCGCTCCTTCGTCGCCGGGGCGACCTCGCCCTCGGGCGCGCCCTCGCCGGCGGTCCCCTCTGCCTGCCCCTCGGGCTCGGCGATCTCGTAGCCGAGCTCCTCGGCCACCAGCGAGGCGGTGTCGCGGTCGATCAGCTGGTTGATGGTGGCGAAGATGCCGCTCTTGATCAGCTCGCGGATGACGTCGGCCGGGTTGACCCCGAGCAGATCGGCCAGCTCCTTCACCGTGATCGTCGGCGGCAGGTCCACCGCGCCGCGCTCGCGCGGATCCACGACGGCGACGGGCGCGAAGCCGCCCTCCCTCCGCTGGGGCTTGCGCGGCCCGCGCCGGCCGCGGGTGCCGCTCCTGCTCCTCGCCATCAGGCCCCTCCTTCGTCGCTCATCAGCTCATCGGCCGTCTGGGCCACGGTGTCCCGGCCGAACAGGTCGGCCGGGATCGGGACCCCGAGCGCCCGTCGCAGGGCGCCTTTCCTCAGTGCCGCCTCCCGGCAGGACGGCTCGGGGCACACGTAGGCGCCCCGGCCGGGCGCCCGGCCGGTCGGGTCGAGCCCGACCAATCCGGTCGGGCTCCGGACCACCCGCTCCAGCTCGCGCTTGGCGCGCGGGGTCCGGCAGGCGACGCAGGACCGGGTCGGCTGCCGCCGCGGAGGCGGTCCGCCGGTCACGCCCCGCCCTACGACGTCACCCCTTCGGTGCCGGCCGTCGCGGGAGGTGCACCGGCACTACCCGCCACCGGCTCGTCGGCATCGGCCGCACCCGCGGCACGGGCCTGTGCAGCAGCCTGCTCCCGGACCGCGTCGGCCGCCTGCTCGCGAGCCGCGTCGGCCGCCGCCGTGTCGCTGCGGATGTCGATCCGCCAGCCTGTCAGCTTGGCCGCCAGGCGAGCGTTCTGGCCCTCGCGTCCGATCGCCAGCGAGAGCATCCGCTCCGGGACGGTGACGCTCGCGATCCGGTGCTCCTCGTCGATGTGGACATCGACGACCTGGGCCGGCGAGAGGGCCTTGGCGACGAACGTCGCCGGGTCGTCGCTCCACTCGATCACGTCGATCTTCTCGCCGGCCAGCTCGGCCACGACGGCCTGCACCCGGGCCCCCCGCTGGCCGACCGTCGCCCCGACCGGGTCGAGCCCCTCCTGCCGGCTGGCGACCGCGACCTTCGTACGGCTGCCCGGCTCGCGGGCGATCGCCTTGATCTCGACGCGACCGTCGTGGATCTCGGGTACCTCCATCTCGAACAGGCGGCGCAGGAAGCCGCGGTGCGTCCGGCTGACGAGGATCTGGGGTCCCCGGGGAGAGCGCCGCACCTCGAGCACGAACGCCTTGACGTTCTGGCCGATCCGGTAGTGCTCGACGGGCGACTGCTCGGAGGTGGGCAGGACGGCCTCGGCCTTGCCCAGGTCGAGAATGATCGCCCGCGGCTCCACCCGGTTGATGGTGCCGGTGATGAGCTCGCCCTCGCGATCGGCGAAGCGGGCGAAGTCGGCATCGCGCTCGGCCTCGCGCAGCCGCTGGAGCACGACCTGCTTGGCCGTCTGGGCCCCGATCCGCCCGAAGGCGTCCTGGCCCAGGTGCTCGGTCACGACCAGCTCGCCGAGGACGGCATCGGGCTTGATCGCCTGCGCGTCGGCCAGGCTCAGCTGGGTGGTCGGCTCCTCGACCTCGGCGACGACCAGCCGGGCGCGGAAGACCTCCATCTCGCCCCGCTCCGGGTCGATCCGTACGCGGATGTCCTCGTTGCCGGCGACACGCTGGTACGCGCTCTCGATCGCCTCCTCGATCGTCCGGATGAGCTGCTCACGCGGGATGTTCTTCTCGGCGTTCAGCTGCAGGAGGGCGCCGACGAAGTCGCGGCTCATGCGCGCACCTCCTTCCGTCTTCCGTTCAGCCACCCCGCTGCCAAAAAAAGACGCGGGACAGGGCCCACGTCGAGGAGCGGCGCGGTCGAAACTGGGCCGAGTATACACCCCGCCTTCCAGCACGGGACCGACCCGGGCGGCGTCGGCCGCGCACTCGCCCGGCTGAGGGGCACGGTCGCCCGGACGGACTCCCGGTGCTCAGGCGGGATCGTGGGAGCGCGAGGCCGGACTCGCCGCCGGCGCGATCGCCGGTCCCGGATAGCGGCGGGCGACGTATTCCTCCAACAGGTCGATGAAGCGGGCGACGATGTCCTCGCCCCGGAACGTGGCATGCAGCGCGCCGTCGACGAAGACCGGGGCGACCGGCTCCTCGAACGTGCCCGGGAGGCTGATGCCGATGTCGGCGTGCTTGCTCTCGCCCGGGCCGTTGACAACGCAGCCCATGACGGCGACCCGCAGCTCCTCCACCCCGGGACGGGTCTCGCGCCACTCGGGCATCCGCCGCCGCAGATGCTCGGTGATGTCGCGGGCCATCTCCTGGAAGAAGGTGGACGTGGTGCGGCCGCAGCCCGGGCAGGCGCTCACCTGGGGCATGAAACTGCGCAGCCCGAGCGACTGCAGGATCTGCTGGGCGATCTCGACCTCGAGCTCCCGGCCGGCGCCGGGCTCGGGGGTGAGCGAGACGCGGATCGTGTCGCCGATCCCCTCGCCGAGCAGGATGGCCAGCCCGGCGCTGGAGGCGACGATGCCCTTGGCGCCCATGCCCGCCTCGGTGAGCCCGAGGTGGAGCGGCAGGTCGGTGCGGGCGGCCAGCCGACGGTACACCTCGACCAGGTCAGGCACGCCCGACACCTTGGCCGACAGGATGATGCGGTCGTGGCCGAGCCCCGTCTGCTCCGCCAGCTCGGCCGAGCGGACGGCCGACTCGACCATCGCCTCGATCATCACCTCGCGGGCCTCGCGCGGCTCGGGGCGACGGGCGTTCGCGGCCATGAGCTCGGTGAGCAGCTGCTGGTCGAGCGAGCCCCAGTTGACCCCGATCCGGACCGGCCTGTCGTTCTCGATCGCGACCCGGACGATGGCCGCGAAGTTGGCGTCGCGGTGCTTGCCGCCGACGTTGCCCGGGTTGATCCGGTACTTGGCCAGCACCCGGGCCGCCTCAGGGAACTGGACCAGCAGCTTGTGGCCGTTGTAGTGGAAGTCGCCCACGATCGGCGTGCCGAAGCCGAGGTCGCGGACCTTGCGGACCATGTCCGGCACCGCCGCCGCCGCCGCGTCGGTGTTGACCGTGACCCGCACCAGCTCCGACCCGGCGGCGGCGAGGCGGGCCACCTGGATGGCGGTCGCGTCCGGGTCGGCCGTGTCGGTGTTGGTCATCGACTGGACGACGATCGGGTGCGACGATCCCACGAACACGCCGCCCACGTCGACCGTGACCGTGGGCCGCCGCCCAGGGCTGCCGTCGCGAAGCGCGGTCACGGCCCTCCTCCGCCCACCTGGCGGGCGATGTCGAAGGCGGTCACCCAGGCCAGGAAGGCGAAGAGGAGGACGAAGCCCACGAGGTACGCCATCCGCTCGGCGGCGATCGCTCGCTCAGCAGACGGACCGGGGACGCGCACCCCGAGCCGCCCCAGCAGCCGCCTGCCGGCACCCAGGCCTGCCTTGACCGACAGGACGACCATCCGGCCGCCGTCCAGGGCCGGGATCGGCAGCAGGTTCACCAGGGCGAGGTTGGCCGACAGCAGGGCGATGAGGTAGACCAGGTAGACCGGCCCGAGATCCGGGTTCCAGAACACGTCCCCGACCGTGGCCGCGATCCCGACCGGGCCGCTCACCGGCGGCGCCCCGGTGGGGTCGCTGGCGATCGAGCCGACGAGATCACCGAGGCCCTGGAGCACCATGCCGAAGGCGTCGACCGTCCAGCCTGCCCCGAGCGCCACCGCGGTAGCCAGGTCGTTGCCGGCATA
>JAGDMV010000074.1 GCA_017860675.1 Chloroflexota bacterium | reverse complement strand
GAGCACGTGCACATGGGGATGACCGGCCTGGTGTTCGTCCGCCCGGCCCAGGACGGCAACACCAGCCTCTACCCGAGCGGCAAGTACGCATACAACGACGGCGACGGCTCGACGGGCTTCGACCGCGAGTTCGCCATGTTCCTGTCCGAGGTGTGGGCCGACTCGCACTGGGCCGACGCCCACATCCAGCTGCCGGAATGGAGCGACTACCGGGCCGACTTCAGCCTGCTCAACGGCCGGGTCTACCCGGATACGCTCCAGCCGCACGGCTCGATCGCCCAGGACGACACCTTCGTCGTCCAGCGCGATGGCAGCTGGGACCTGCTGGCGCCGGCTGGCCGGCCCGACCTGGCCAACCAGCCCCTGTCGGCGCTGGTGACCTGCAACGCCGGCGAGCGCGTCCTGCTGCGCTTCGCCAACCTCGGCTTCCTCGAG
This sequence comes from Chloroflexota bacterium, assembly GCA_017860675.1. GTDB lineage: Bacteria > Chloroflexota > Limnocylindria > Limnocylindrales > CSP1-4 > CTSoil-043. The sequence goes on along the minus strand of JAGDMV010000074.1, from coordinate 14,692 downwards.
GCGGCGATGACCCTGGCCGGCATCAAGCTGCACGTCGTCGGCCGCGACGCGACCCTGCTGCGCGGGCGAACTGGCTTCGACACCGGCTACGAGACCAACACGATCTCCTTCGGCGCCGGCGAGAGCTTCGACGCCATCTTCACCGCCCCGGCCCACTCGGGCGGGAGCGGCCCCGACACGTACGTGCTCTACAACCGGGCCTACGCCCGCGGCGACAACCTCGCCGGCGGCGGCGGCCAGCGCACGGAGGTGCACGTCTATCCCGCGGGAGCGCTGCCGGCGCAGCGCTTCCCGAACGACCTGCGGCTGTGAGGCCGGCGATGAGCGGAGTGATGACGATGAGAGGTTCCGCGCACCTGCGTGGCAGCTCCTGGCTGGTGCTGCTCGTCACGCCCGTGCTGGTCGCCGGCACGCTGCTGGCGTCGGCCGCGGTGCGGCCTGTCGCGGCGGCCACGGAAGGGTCCAACCGGATCGGGGTCGTCTGCACCACCAGCAGCAGCCCCAACCCGACCTTCACCCTGACCACCCGCCAGGGCTACATCAACCTGGCCGACGGCACGACCGCCTACATGTGGGGCTTCTCGGAGGGCGGCAAGCCCTTCCAGCACCCCGGGCCGACCCTGTGCGTGAACGAGGGCGACACGGTCACCGTGGTCCTCAGCAACGCCTTCACCGGGACGTCCGCGCCGAAGAAGGCGCCGGCTGTCTCGATCGTCTTCCCCGGCCAGGAGAACGTCCTGGCCGACGGCGCCCCGTCGCAGCCGCAGTTCGACGGCAGCGGGAACCTGACCTCGCTGGCCCAGGCGGCCCAGCCGGGGGGCAGCGTCAGCTACAGCTTCGTGGCTTCGAAGCCCGGCACATTCCTCTACGAGAGCGGAGGCGGCCAGCTCACGAGCGGCAGCCCCAGCCCGTTCTCAAGCCCGCAGATCCAGGTCCGGATGGGCCTCTTCGGTGCCCTCATTGTCCGGCCGGCGATGGGCGCCAACTTCGTCTACGACCGGGCCGACTCGCAGTTCAACCCGGACACCGAGTTCATGATCCTGCTGTCGGAGATCGACCCGTACCTGAACGCCAAGGTGCTGAAGGGGACGGCGTTCAACATGAACACCTACCACCCGCGCTACTGGCTGATCAACGGGCGCCAGTTCCCCGACAGCATCGCCGACAACTTCGCCTCCTGGCTGCCGACCCAGCCCTACGGGTCGATCGCACCGATCCATCCGTATGACGCGACGGCCAACCCGTGGCCGGCCGTCGACCGCTACCTGTCCGTGGGGAGCATGGACTTCCCGTTCCACCCGCACGGCAACAACGGCAAGGTCATCGGCCGCGACGGCAGCCCGCTGGCCGCCGGCGCCGGCGAGGACATGTCGTTCGACAAGTTCGCCGTGAACATCGGCCCGGGCCAGACCTGGGACCTGCTGTTCGACTGGAAGGACAACGAGGGCTACTCGCCGACGAACCCCGTGCCGGCCAGCGAGCCCGATCTCCAGAACCTGACCATCGGCATGTTCTACAGCGGCAGCCCCTACCTGGGCGTCCAGGAAGCGATGCCGCCGGGCATCTCCACCCTCAACGAGTGCGGCGAGTTCTACATCATCGCCCACAACCACGCCCTCCACCAGCTCACCTCGTGGGGCGTGAACATGACCGGGCCGATCACCTACACCCGGGTCGATCCGCCCCTGCCCAACAGCTGTCCGTGACGAGAGGTAGGGAGCGACCATGCGACTGGAACGTACGATGAAGCGGACCTTCCTCTCATCCCTGATCCTGGGGCCGGCGCTGCTCCTGGCGGCGCTCCTCGTCCCGGCCACAGCCGCCGCCGCAGGTCCCATCACCTCGACCGCGTGCGCGGACAGCGACGGCGGAACGAACGTCAGCGGAAGCACCGTCACCTGCAACGTGTGGGCGAAGACAGGCACCCTCTCGCTGCCTGGTTCGTCGGTCACCATCTGGGGCTTTGCTGACAACGCGGGTGGGAGCCCGAGCGTGCCGGGCCCGGTCCTCGTCGCCGACCAGGGCGACGTGGTCACGGTCAACCTGACGAACAACCTCTCCCAGCCGACGTCGATCGTGTTCGGCGGCCAGGCCATGGTCCCCGACCAGGCCGGCGTCACCGCCGGCGGCACGAAGACCTACACGTTCACGGCCGGCGCGCCGGGCACCTACCTCTACGAGGCCGGGCTCATCCCCGGCTCGCAGTACCAGGCGGCGATGGGCCTCCACGGCGTCCTCGTCGTCCGCCCGGCCGGTGCGCCCGGCCAGGCCTACGGCGACGCGTCGACCGCCTTCACCGACGAGGCGCTCGTCGTGCTCGGCGAGATCGACCCGGCGCTCAACGGCAGCGCCAGCCCGTGGACGTTCGACCTGCGGTCCTTCGCCCCGCGCTGGTTCCTGGTCAATGGGCGGGCGTATGCCGGCAGCACCACGCCCGTCATCGGGACGACGGCGGGCAACACGTTGCTGCTGCGCTACGCCAACGCCGGCATCCTGCATCACTCGATCGGCGCGCTCGGCCTTCGCCAGCAGGTCCTCGCCGCCGACGGGAGTCAGCTGTCCTACCCGCGGACGATCGTCGCCGAGACGATCGCCCCGGGCCAGACGGCCGACGCCCTCGTGTCGATCCCGGCCACCACCACGACGGCGACGAGATACGCGCTCTACGACGCGGCCATGACGCTCAACAACAGCAGCGCCGCCGGCATCGGCGGGATGCTCGCCTTCATCGAGGCCTCCGGGACGACCGGCGTCGACACCAGCGGGCCGCTCGCCAGCGGCCTGACGCTCACCGAGACCGCGGCCAGCTCCGGCCTGTACACGCTCACGGCCACCGTCAGCGACGCCTCCACCGGCAACGCCAACGTGGCCGCGGCCGAGTACAAGACCGACGCCGCCACCACCGCGATGAGCGCCTCCGACGGCACATTCGACTCGTCCACCGAGGGCGTCACCAGCGCGACCGGGGCGATCGACACGACAGGCTGGCCGGCCGGGACTCACACCGTGTACGTCCGCGGCCAGGACGCCCTGGGCAACTGGGGTCCGTTCGCCAGCACCTCCATCTTCGTCGACCGGACCGGTCCGACGACGAGCGGGTTGGCCCTCGTGCCCAACCCATCGAACGGGAGCGTCTCGGTTGCCCTGACCGGCACCGCCAGTGACGCGGCCACCGGCAACAGCAACGTCACCGCGGCGGAGTACTCGATCGACGGTGGCGCGGCGACAGCGATCACCATCGGCTCACCCGCCCCGACCGTCAGCCTGGCGGCGACGATCTCGGCGGCTACCGTCAACGGCATGAGCCAGGGATCGCACGTGATCGCTGTCCGGGCACAGGACGCCCTGGGCTACTGGGGCACCCCGGCGACGATCCAGCTGATCGTCGACAAGACCGGCCCGACCACGTCGGGCGTCACCGCCAACCCGAACCCGGCCACCGGCTTCACGGGCTACAACTCGAGCACGCCGGCCGTCCGGGTCAGCGCATCGTTCAGCGACACCGTCAGCGGCGGCAGCGCGATCGCGGCCGCCGAGGCCTTCATCGACACTGTCCCCGTCGGCCACGGCACCGGGTTCCCCTTCGTGGCCACCGACGGCCAGCTCAACTCGCCGAGCGAGACGGGCTACGCGGACATCCCGCTGACCACCATCAGGCAGCTCAGCACGGGCAACCACACGATCCACGTCTTTGCCAAGGATGCGGCCGGCAACTGGGGCCCGGAGGGCACGGTGGTCCTGACCAAGCTGGGCGACGACATCTTCGCCGACAGCTTCGCCAGCGGGAACACGTCGGCCTGGAGCTCGACCAGCGGCACGGTCAGCGTGACCGCGCCCGCGTCGCTCAACGGGACACCGGCCTACGGCCTGGCGACCACGCTCGGCGGAACCGCCGGCCGCTACGTCGCCGACCAGAGCCCGATCGCGGAGGCGAGCTACCACGCCCGCTTCTACTTCAGCCCCAACGGCGCCCTCCTGGCGAACAACAACAGCGGCACTGGAACGACGATCTTCGCCGGGCTCGACGGCGCGGGGACGCCCAACACGATCTTCGCGGTGCAGGCACGGCGCCAGAGCGCCGGTGGCGGCACCTACCAGGTCCGCCTCGCCGTCCTCCGGGCCGGCGGCACGACCACCACCAACTGGTACACCATCAGTAACGCACCGCACTCGATCGAGATCGCCTGGCAATCGAGCACGACCGCCTCGGCGAGCCTCTACACCGACGGGACGCTGCGCCAGACCCTCACCGGGCTGAACACGAGCGCCTATCTGCTCGAGACGGTGCGGCTCGGGCCGTCCGCCGGCCTGGCCAGCGGCGCCTCGGGCACGCTCTACTTCGACGCCTTCGTCTCCAAGCGCAGCAGCTACGTCGGGCCGTAGCCATGACCGACGTTCGCAGCGATCATCTCGGCCAGGAGCCGCCGCCTGCCACGGCGGCGGCCCCGGCCGCCGAGCTCGGTCCCGCCCCGGCCGCTCCGGCGGTCGGGGGCGGGGCCGGTCCACGCCGCCTTCGAGTGCTGCTCGTGGCCGTGGCGGGGGCCCTCGTGCTCCCGCTGGCCGTGGCGGCAGCCCTCACCTGGTCGGCAGCCGACGCCGGTCACGACCACGATGCGAGCATCGCGGCCGACGCCCGGGTGGTGTCCGCCGCCGACATGGAGCAGGAATACGGCATCCGCGTCGGCCTGATCGGGGTGACCGCCGACGGAGGGCTCGTCGACGTCCGCTTCACGGTGGTCGACAGCGACAAGGCCGGCCACATCCTCCACGACCAGGCTACCCTGCCGGAGCTGCTTGTCGAGACGAGCGGCGCCGTGCTCAGGGCGCCGCAGCCGCATGCCCACAAGCTGACCCTGGCTGACGGCGCGACCTACTTCCTACTGTTCCCGAACTCGGGCGGCGTCATCCAGGCCGGCACCCCGGTGTCGTTCGTGATCGATGCCATCCGGCTCGAGGCCGTCGATGCCCAGGGCTGAGGGTCCGCGCCGTCCGACGCGCGGCCCGCTCGCCCTCCTGGTTGGGGTGGCCGTGCTCCTCGCGGCCGCCCCGATCGTTTCGGCCGCGGCGGGGCCGGGCATGAGCCGCGATGCGGTGCCCGCGCCGGTCGCCGCCGGGCCGCCCATCGCCCCGACCGTCGACCCGGCTGGGATGACCACGGTCATCGTCACCATGCGCGAGCAGGCGGATCTCACTGCGATCCCCGGTGGCGACCACGCCGCCCGCCAGCAGGGCGTCATCAGGGCGCTCCAGGCGATGGCGGCGGCATCGCAGCGCCAGGTCGTCGCTTTCCTCGAGCAGAAGGCCGCCGAGGGCCGTGTCGCCCGTCAGGCCTCCTTCTGGGTCTTCAACGGGCTGTCGGTTACGGCGACGCCGGACGTGATCCTCGAGCTGGCGCTGCGGCCGGATGTTGCCTCGGTCACGAGCGACGCGACCGACGCCGTCCCGCTCGCCAAGCCGACGCCGAAGCCCAGCCCGACCCCGGCGCCCACGCCGACGCCCACGCCCGCGCCGACGCCGACGCCGACCCCTCCGGTGCCGTCCGGGACGCCGGAGGCGAACATCTCCCTGGTGCAGGCCCCATCGATGTGGTCGCTCGGCTACACCGGCCAGGGGGTGGTTGTCGCCAGCCTCGACTCCGGCGTCGACGCGAGTCACCCCGACCTGGCCGGCCGCTGGCGCGGTGGCTCCAACTCCTGGTTCGACGCATACGGCCAGCACCCGACGACGCCGGTCGACCTGACTGGCCACGGCACCGCGACGATGGGGATCATGGTCGGCGGGGACGCCGGCGGGACGGCCATCGGCATGGCGCCGGGCGCGCGCTGGATCGCCGCCCGGATCTTCGACGACAGCGGCACTGCCACGGCCACGGCGATCCACAGCGCCTACCAGTGGGTCCTCGACCCGGACGGCAACCCGGCCACGGCCGACGCTCCGCAGGTCGTCGACAACTCGTGGGCCTACGGCTCGCCGGGCTGCAACCTGTCGTTCGAGCTCGACCTGCAGGCGCTCCGGGCGGCCGACATCGTGCCTGTCTTCGCCGCCGGCAACTTCGGGCCGGCGAGCTCGACCAGCGTCAGCCCGGCCAACAATCCCGAGGCCCTGGCTGTGGGCGCGGTCGACGACGGCGACCTGCTGGACGCGACGTCGAGCCGTGGCCCGTCGGCCTGCGGAGAGACGTCCACCGTCTACCCGGAGGTCGTGGCCCCTGGTGTCGGCGTCCGCACCGCGGACCGTTTCGGTCTCTACCAGGTCGCGACCGGCACCTCGGTCTCCGCGCCCCACGTTGCTGGCGCGCTGGCTCTCCTGCTGGGCGCCCGTCCAGGCCTCCCGGCCTCGTACCAGGTACAGGCGCTGACCTCGTCGGCCCGCGACCTGGGGCCGGCTGGCCCCGACAACAGCTACGGCTTCGGACGCCTGGACGTGCTGGCGGCGTGGCAGTGGATGGTCGTCAACCCGCCCGCTCCGTCGCCGACCCCGACGCCCTCGCCGACACCGACCCCGGCACCGGTCCCGACCACCCAGCAGGTGGCGGTGCCGGCCCTGGCCGGCGGCTACGGCTACTGGTATGCGATCAGCAGCGTTGCCAGCGGGACGGTGAGCGCAACGTGGGCGACTCCGAAGTCGATCCAGGGCACGCTGGCGATCTACGCCGGCAATCCATTCGCCGGGGCGACCAATCCGCTGAAGCAGATGCCGCCGGCCGGCGCGCTGGCGACGGCCAGTGGCCGGAAGTCCAGCTTCAGCGCCGCCGCGGGCGTCCAGCCCGCCGGCACCTACACGATCTTATTCTTCGCCGGCGGAAGCGTAGCTGCCAGCACGGGAACGGTCACCGTCATGAGGTAGGCCGCGGCCGTCCCGGCATTCCCTGGGGCTCCCGCCGATCCGCCGTCAGTAGCGGCGGCCGCGCTGGCGGGCAAGGTCGAACGAGGCGGTGTCGGCCACGGCCATGACCGCCATCGTCCCTGCCTGGACCGGGTCGGACACGACCAGGTCGACGTGATCGGCGATCGAGCCCGCCATGTTGAGGGCGATGACCGGGATGCCGCGGGCCCGGATCTCGTCGGCGGCGCGGCTGATGTCGCCGCCCATGAGCGACCCGGCCAGCACCAGCAGGGCGGCCCGGGGCAGGTCGCCGACGGCCCGGACGGCGGCCGCGATGTTCGCCTCGCCGACGAGGGCGATCGTGTCGACCGAGATCCGCTCGCCGCGCAGGTTGTGGCGGTCGGCTTCGCTGACCGCGCCCAGGGTCACCTGGGCGACCTGGGCGCCGCCGCCGATGACGATCACGCGCTTGCCGAAGACCCGACCCAGGGCACGCGTGCCATGGCGCGCGCGAACGGCCAGGATCCCGTCGACGGCCGCGGCGAGAGCCGCCTCGGCCGCGCCGTCGACCTCGAGCTCGATCTCGACGACGCCCTCCCCACCGGCGGCGGTCGTCCGCCTGACCGTCTCCAGGCCGCGGACCGTCCCGCCGGTGGAGGCGACGGCAACCGCGACCGCGGCGATGGCGCCCGGCTCGTCGGTCAGCTCGAGTCGCAGGGCGACGGTCGCCGGCACGGAGCCGCCGGGGCGCCGGCCAGGCATGTCAGGCGTCTCCGCCCAGGAGGCCCGGCGGCCCCGCGAGCTGAGCGTCTGCGCCGCCCGTCGGATCGTGCTCGTCGAAGGCGATGCCGAGAGCGGCCAGGACATGCCGCGTCCCTTCCGGGTCGCTGGTGGTGAGCATGAGCTCGCCACCCGTGTCCTCGGCAACACCGACGATGCCGGTGATGTTGATGCCGCGCTCCCCGAGCGCCGTGGCAGCGCGGCCGAGCGAGCCCGGCCGGTCGTCGAGCCGGAGCGTGAACCAGGTGGTCACCTGCGAGCCTCCCGGGGGGATGGTAGCCGAGCAGGACGGAACCGGGCCGAGAGGGCGGCGAGCGCTCCGTCGATGCGGTCTCGGCGCGCGCGCCCGGCCGGAGCAGCCGGGTCGCGTGGACCGGCGCCCGGAGTTGCGGCAGGTGGATGCCCTCGAGCTGCGCCCGACGCGGGCGGCCCTGCGCTTCTTCCGCGAGCGCCGGGTTCAGGTCGCCTTCATGGACCTTCGCCGCCGGGCGATGGCCCCCGGCGAGCTGCGCCGCTTCGTCGAACGCCTGGGCGCCGCCGCCTGCGCCGACGTGGACGGCCGGCCCTGGCGCGACGCCGGGTTGGGATACCTGCGGATGGACGACGACGAGCTCGCGGAGCGGCTCCTGGCCGACCAGCGGCTGCTCCGCGTCCCGCTCGTCGGGCGAGCCGATGTCGCCTGGCCGCGATCGCCAGCGTGCCGGCCGGCTGATCGTCAGGCGCGAGGCGCTGGACCGCGTCCGGCCCGAACGGCAGGGCACCGAGGACGAGCGCTTCCTCCAGCGGCCGGGCCGCCCGGCGATCCTCGACTCCGACCCCTGGCGCACCCTCCGGATCATGTCGGAATTCGTTGAGGGCTTCGACGCGCTGGCCAGCCTGGGGCCGGCGGTGACCGTGTTCGGCTCGGCCCGAGTCGGCGAGGACAGCCCGATCTACGAGCAGGCCCGCGAGCTGGGCCGCCTCCTCGCCCGCGAGGGTTTCGCCGTCATCACCGGCGGCGGGCCGGGGGTGATGACGGCCGTCAACCGCGGTGCCTTCGAGGCCGGCGGGTTCTCGGTCGGCCTCAACATCGAGCTGCCCCACGAGCAGTGGCTCAACCCGTACGTGGACCTGGGGATCGAGTTCCGCTACTTCTTCGTGCGCAAGACGATGTTCGTCAAGTACGCCGACGGCTTCGTCATCTTCCCCGGCGGCTTCGGGACCCTCGACGAGCTGTTCGAGGCGCTGACCCTCATCCAGGTCGGCAAGATCCGCCACTTCCCGGTCTACCTGGTCGGCCGCGACTACTGGGCGGGCCTGCTGGAGTGGCTGCGCACGACGGCCCTACCCCGGGCGATGATCGCCGACCTCGACTTCGATCTTCTGACCGTCACCGACGACCTGGAGGAGATCGCCGCCGGCCTGCGCCGCTTCACGACGAGCTGGGCGTCCGCCGGCGAGGCGGGCCCGGGGAGGGCAGGCGGACACGATCGGGAACCGTAGCCGCGGGAGTCGCAGCGAAGCGAGGCGGGGATCCTAGTACGGGTCGAGCGTCGCCCAGTCGAGGGCCGGGTCGGTCAGCCAGGTCGACGGCGCGTGGAGGTAGGTGCCGTACGACCGCATCCGGAGGACGCTGGTTCCCAGGCTCGCGCCCGCGTCGTCGGTCCCGAGGTCGAGGAACAGGAGCAGGCTCGTCCGCCCGTCCTTCCACAGGTCGGCGGCGACCGGCTCGACCTTCGACCAGGGGATCGGGTTGGCGGCGTCGGTGTACACCCAGCGCCGGCTGAAGGCGGAGCCGGTGCCCCGGGCGGCCAGGACCCTGACCGTGTCGGCCGACCCCCGCTCGAGGAGGAAGAGATCGTCGCGGCCGGTGCGGTCGATGTCCCCGACGACCACCTTGAGGTCGGCGATCGGGGCAGGCTCGACGAGCCACGTCACCGGGGCCAGGAGATAGCCGTTCGTCTTGGTGACGGCGACCTCGACCCGCGTCGCGGTCGCCGGGTCGCCGTCGGGCTGCAGGAAGGCGACGTCGGCCCGCCCGTCGCCGCTGAAGTCGCCCGAGACGACGGCGCCGGCGGTGAGGTCGCGCTCGGCGCCCCAGCGGCGGACGGGCGCGCTGAAGGTCGTCCCGGTCGAGCGGGCCACCCAGACGGCCGCCCGGGCGGCGAGCTCGGGGGTTGCCGCGGCGCGCACGACGATGGCCGCGTCACCGAGGAAGTCGGTGTTGAAGTGGTCGGCCACCAGCGTGAGCTCGGCCGGGGCGAACTGGCCGGCCGCGCTCGTCCACCAGGTCTTCGCGGGCGCGAAGCCGGTGCCGGTCGCCAGCATCACCTCGAGGGCGACGGTGTCGTCGGTCCCGGCTACCAGCTGGACGAGGTCGAGCCGCCGGTCGGCGTTCACGTCGGTCGTAGCGCGACCCAGGAGCGATCCGTCGGCCACGGTCGTGGCCAGGCGGGCGGCCGCCGCCTCCAACTTGGCAGGGCTGGCCGCCGGATCGGTTGTGAAGAGGCGGACAGTTGACTCTCCGCTGGCCGGATCGGTGACCACCCCGGCCGCGTCGCCCCGGAGGTCGCCGGTCATGTCGTTCTCGCCGGGGACAACGATCGCCGCCGGCTTGCCGGCCAGGCTGTAGTAGGCGCGCAGGATCTGCTCGGCTGTCCACTTGTTGACCGAGGCGCAGCGCGATGCCTCGAGCTGGTACAGGCGGTAGCCGGTCGCGGTGTCGCCGCATGCCCCGATGCCGGGCCGGTAGCCGGTCAGGATCAGGATGTCGCTCCGCCTGACGCTCCAGCTCCAGGTGGCCGCGACCGCGGCGAGGTGGCTGGACGCGGGCTTCCGCGTCGGGTCGTAGACCTGGTCGATCGAGTTGTCGCGGACGTCGTAGCACTGCCCGGCCGAGTCCTTGCCGCCGCGCCAGTGCCCGGCCAGGGCGTAGTACCAGGCGTACTGCTTGATGGCGACCGCCCCGGCCTGGAGCGCCGCGGCCGGGTGGGACGAGCCCCACTCGGCCGGCATGACCTTCTCGACGTAAAGCCGGAAGTCGACGGTCTGGGTGCGCTTCGTCGAGCTCCGCAGGACGCGGATGCTCGTCGGCGGGACGATCGAGCTCGTCCAGCCCGTGCAGGAGCTGCTGGCGGCCTCGACCGGCGCTGGACTGGGGACCAGCAGCACGCCGAGAGCGATCACCCCTGCGATCGCGCCGCCCACCAGGCGGATCAGCATGAGGCCCGGAGTCTACCGGCCGCCCGGCGAAACCGTCAACGTCGCGTGCTGCGGCCCCTCGTCCGCCACGGCCCCGGGTTGTCCGGCGGGCGGCGCCGGCTCCGCCACGGTGGCGCGGAGCGGCAGCTCGCGGATCGCAACCGCGGCGACGAAGGCGGCGACCCCGCCGACCACCCCGAGCCAGAAGACCGAGCCGATCGCCAGGGTGATGGCATCGTGGATGCCGTTGACGATGTTGGCCCCGAACGGCTCGACCGCCGCCCGGAGCTGCTCCGGGATCGCGTTCAGGATGACCTGGCTGAGCCTTGTGTCGCCGCCCACCCCGACGAGCTGGTTCAGATCGAAGCCCCCACGGCCCGCGGGGAAGCGGTCGACGAGCTGGGCCGGGACGCCGGCCGCCACCAGCTGCCCGGGGAGGAGGTCCTGGAGCCGGGTGCCGAAGATCGTGCCGGCAAGGGCCAGGGCGACCGAACCGCCGATCTGACGGAAGAAGGTCAGGTTCGAGGTCGCGACCCCGAGCTTGGCGAACGGCACGGCGTTCTGGACGACGATCGTGAACACGGCCAGTGTCGGCCCGACGCCGAGGCCCAGGATGAGCATCCACAGGCGCAGCTGCCAGATGTCGATCGTGGCCGTGATGTTCGTCATCAGGAACGAGCCGATCGCCATCACCGCCAGCGCGACGAGGATCAGGACGCGGTACTTCCCCGTCCGGGCGACGATCTGGCCGGCGGCGATGCTCGAGCCGATGACCCCGATCAGGAGCGGGAACAGCTCGTAGCCGGACGCGGTCGCGCTCTCCTCGAGGACCACCTGGAAGAACCGCGGCAGGAAGATGACCGCGCCGAAGAAGGCGAACGAGGCGAAGAAGGCGGCCAGGATCGAGCCGGCGTAGGTGCGGTCGCGCCACAGGTCGAGCGGCACGATCGGCTCGGCGGCCCGCCGCTCGGCCAGCAGGAACAGGCCCAGCAGGACCAGGCCGAAGACGATCAGGCCGCCGACGGCCGGGTCGGTCCAGTCGCCGCCCTGCTTGTTGGTCAGGCCGATCAGGAACGGCACCAGACCGGCGGTGAACAGTGCCCCCCCGAGGTAGTCGAGGTGGTGCGGGCCGGCTCGGCGCTTGATCGACGGCAGCACCCGGGCGATGACCACCAGCGAGAGCAGGCCGATCGGGATGTTGATGTAGAAGACCCAGTGCCAGCTGATGGTGTCGGTGATGAACCCGCCGAGCGCCGGCCCCACCAGCGCCGCCAGGCCGAACACCGCCCCGAACAGGCCCTGGTACTTGCCCCGCTCCTGGGGCGAGAACAGGTCGCCGATGACCGCCAGGGAGATGGGGAAGAGGGCGCCGGCGCCCAGGCCCTGGATGGCCCGGAAGAGGATCAGCTGCCACATCTCCTGGGACAGGCCGGAGAGAGCCGAGCCGACCAGGAAGAGGACGATGCCGATGATGAGCAGCGGCTTGCGCCCGTAGATGTCGGAGAGCTTGCCGTAGAACGGGACGGAGATCGTGCTGGTGAGCAGGTAGGCGGTGACGACCCAGGTGTAGTAGTCGTTGCCCTGCAGGTCGGTGACGATCTGCGGCAGCGCGGTCCCGACGATCGTCTGGTCGAGCGCTCCCAGCAGCAGGGCGAGCAGGATGGCGCCGAGGACCTCGAACCGGGCGCGGCGCGAGATCTCGATGGCGGGATGGGAGAGGCCGCCCGGGGCCATCTCCAGGGCCGGGGTAGCTTCGGTCATTGAACTGGACCTCGAAGGATCGCCGGCGGGGGGGAACCGACGAGGGATGGTGCCGGTCAGGGGCTCGGGCACTCCCGGGACGGACTGTCGGGGAGCGCGGCCCGGATGCCGCGGATCGCGCTGGCGATCCGCTCGAGCTGGTCTGTGTCGAGCTGGTCGAGGACCCGGACGAGCAGCTCGGTCCGCCGGCCATCCATCTCTTCGGCGGCGGCGATCCCGGCCGGCGTCGGCCGGACGATGACGAGCCTGCGGTCCTCCCGGTCGCGGTCGCGCTCGACCAGGCCGCGCTGCTCCATCCGGTCGACCAGGCCGGTGGCGTTGGGGACGGCCACGTCCAGCAGGTCGGCCAGCCGGGTGACGGACAGGTCGCCCCGCTCGCGGAGGATCCACAGGACGTGCAGGTGGGTCATGCTGATGCCGCGCTCGTGGAGTCGCCGTGCCACGGCACAGCGCTGGCGGCTGCCGATCGCGTTGCTGTCGGCGATGATGGCCTCGGTGAGGGCCGCCCGCGCCGACGCCTCGTCCGGGCGTTCGTGGCCGGGCGAGGCAGCCTCCTCGCGCGGGCGGAATGTTACGGTCATGCTAATAACATAGACCAGCGTAAAGATTGCGTCAACCGTAACGGACGGTCGCGGTCCGGGCGGCGGACGGGAGGCTGACATGCGCTTCGCCCTGATGATCGAGCCCCAGCAGGGCTGCTCATACCTGGACCAGCTGGCGATCGCCAGGCGGGCCGAGGCAGCCGGATTCGAGACGCTCTACCGCTCGGACCATTACACGAGCTTCCCGGGCGAGTCGGACCGGCCCACCACCGACGCCTGGACCGTCGTGGCCGGCCTCGCCCGCGAGACGAGCCGGATTCGCCTCGGGGTGCTCGTCTCGCCCGTCACCTTCCGGGCGCCGGGGACGCTGGCCAAGATCGTCACCACCGTCGACGAGATGTCGGGCGGGCGCATCGACGTGGGCGTGGGTGCCGGCTGGAACGAGGTCGAGCACCGCCAGCACGGCCTGCCCTTCCCGCCGATCGAGACCCGGGCGGAGATGCTCGAGGAGACGCTGGCGATCCTGCGGGGGCTGTGGTGCGAGCCGGACGGCTGGTCGTTCGAGGGACGCCACTGGTCGGTCCAGGGCGCCCGCTTCCGCTCCCGTTCGCCGCAGCAGCCGGCCCCGGCGATCATCGTCGGCGGCGAGGGCTCCCCGCGATCCATGCGCCTCGCGGCCCGCTACGCGGACGAGTTCAACCTGACCTCGGCCGGCCCTGAACGGGCCGGCGAGCGGTTCGCCCTGCTCGACGAGGCCTGCCGTGCAGCCGGGCGGGACCCGGCGACGCTTCGTCGATCGGTGATGACCGGTGTCCTGGTGGGGCGTGACCGGGTCGAGGTGGACGGCCGCTGGGCGCGGCTGATGGCCGGCTTCGGCGTGGCCGACGGTGCGGACTGGCTCGCGCAGCGGCGTCCACGGTGGATCGCCGGCACGCCCGACGAGGCACGGGCCGTGGTCGGGCGGTTCGCGGAGGCCGGCGCCGAGCGGTTGGTCCTCCAGGACTTCCTGCCGTGGGACCTCGACCTGGTCGACCTGCTGGGCGAGACGCTGCTCGGCGGGTAGGGCGCAGGTTCGGCGAGGGCGCGGCGCGAGCGGGCTACTCGGCCAGGGCGGCCGCCTCGCGGTAGGCCAGCTGGTCGCGACGCAGCTGGTCGGGGTCCGTTCCGCGGGTCCGGGCCATCCGCTCGACCAGCAGCTGGAGGGGCGTGGCCGTCCCCAGCAGCGCGGCCGCCGGCGCCGGCAGCGACGCGGCCTCTGGCACGAGGATGCGGCCCGCCGGGGCGAGGAAGGCCGGCCATTCGGCGTCGAGGCCGGCGGCCAGCAGCGCTCCGGGAGCGGCGCCGATCCGGGCGGCGGCGGCCATGGCCTGCTGGGCCCGGGCCGAACGCGCCTCGCGCCCCCGGCGGTCGGCGAGGACGAGCAGGAGGGCCGTGTCCGGTTCGACGGCCGCCAGGTGGCCGTGGAGGAACGTCTCCAGGTCGCAGGGCGTGGCCGGCAGCCAGCAGGCCTCCTCGACCTTCAGCGCCAGCTCGGCGGCGGCGACCCGGTCCGCACCCGAGGCCAGCACGAGGAGTCGTGACGCACCGGCGATCCGGCCCGCCAG
>JAGDMV010000005.1 GCA_017860675.1 Chloroflexota bacterium | reverse complement strand
GTGCTCGAAGCACTCCATCGCGAAGGCGATCGTGGCGCTGGTCGAGATGACGTCGATGCCGTGCTCGTTGCACAGCTCGTTGGCCTTCATGACCGCCTGCAGATCGTCCACCCCGCAGTCCGAGCCGAAGCCCACCACGGACTCGTACTCGGGCCCATCGTAGGTGTCGGTCACCCGGTAGCGGTCGTCCACCTCAACCTGCGGCTTGCAGCGGACTGCGCAGGCGTAGCAGCTGCGCTGCCCGGTCCGGTACTGGTCGTAGGCCGCGGTCCGGATCGCGTCGATCCCCTCGAACACGCCCTGCTGGAAGTTGCGAGTCGGCAGCATGCCGGCCGCGGTCAGGCTGTCGGTTAGCGGGATCGTGCCCTTCGTCCGCAGGCTCCAGCTGCGTGGGTCGTCCTTGACCCCCTGCGACAGGCGCCTGCCGAGCTCCGCCAAAAGCTCCAGGTACCGGCCGCTCCCCCGGACGGCGATCGCCCTCAGGTTCTTGGAGCCCATGACCGTGCCCATGCCGGCGCGGCCGTTGTAGTGGCGCAGTTCGTTCATCATCACCGCGTAGCGGACGCCCCGCTCGCCGGCTGGCCCGATCTGCAGGACCTTGGCGTGCTTCTCGCCGACCTCGTCGCGGATGGCGGACTGGACCAGGGGAGGGATCTGGCCCCACAGGTGGCGGGCGTCGCGGATCTCGACCGTGCCGTCGCGGATCCACAGGTAGACCGGCTCGGGCGCGCGACCGGTGACGACGATCGCGTCGAAGCCGGCCATCTTCAGCTCCGGGCCCCAGAAACCTCCCGCCTCTGACTCGCCGAAGCCACCCGTCAGCGGCGAGCGGGCGATGGCCGTGAAGCGCGTCGCGGTGGAAACGGGAGCCCCGGTCAGCAGGCCGGCCGCGAGGATCAGGACGTTGTCCGGGCCAACGGGATCGACCTGGGCAGGGCATTCGCGCAGCAGCAGGTTGGCGGCCAGGGCGCGGCCACCCGGGTACTGTCGCCAGAAGGGCTCGTCGAAGTGGCTGACGCTCGTCTGGCCAGCAGACAGATCGACGCGGAGGATCACCTCGCTGCTGCCGAAGCCCATTGTCAGCGCCTCCCAGCATCCGGCCTGTGGCAGCCGCCGCCCCGCGGCGGGCTCCGGGCTACTCGGCCCGGCTGCACCGGCCCGGCCAGTGATGGCGCCCCCGGCAGGATTCGAACCTGCGGCCGGCCGCTTAGAAGGCGGCTGCTCTATCCCCTGAGCTACGGGGGCGCAGCTGGGCGCTCGGGTCGGGCACGAGAGCCGCGGCTGTCGGCAGGTCGATCACCGCGGCGACGAACCTTCCCGCCGCCCGAGCGAGTCTACGCGACTCACTCGCCCTGCATCGTACGGCGACCCGCTGCCGGACGGCGACCCGCGGCTGTCTCGCCGCGCTCGACTCACCTTGCGGCCCAGCGTCGCTTCGACGCACCTCGATCCAGTCAGCGCTCATCGTGCGCGGGCTACCCTGACCGCAACAGATCGCCGCCTGTCTCGTCTCATCTCCTGGTGGCACGGGCCGACGAACCAGCACGCTCACGAGGGCGGAGATGATGCGCACCGGTGTCGCAGCGTCGCTCCTGGCCGGCGTCCTGCTCGCAGGTGGCTGCGGCGGCCCGGACCCGGCGAGCCATCTCCGGTCCGTCGACCTGCCGGCCGCGAGCCCTGCGATCCTGGCGACGCACGGGACGGCCGAGCCGCCTGGACCGTCCCTCTCAGCCAAGTCCGGCATGAGCCCCGCGTCGACGGCGGTGCCGAGCGCGCCAGTGGGCGTCAGCGCGCCAGTGGGCGTCAGCACGCCGCCACCGGGCGTCAGCACGCCGCCACCGGGCGTCAGCACGCCGCCACCGGCCAGCCTGCTCCCCTCGCCAGCACCGGCGCCTGCAGCCCGGGTGATACGCGAGGCCCGCGTGAGCGTGAACACGGACCGCCTCGCGTTCCCCTGGAACAACGCGTTCGAGCCGACAGTCGCCACGCACCCGACGGACCCCCGCCGCGTCGCCGTGGTCTACCAGCGCTACGCCCGTGGCGGCACGTGCGGGCTGGACACCACCCTGCGGATCTCGCACGACGGAGGCGCGACCTGGAAGAGCGCGAGGAGTCGGCCGTACATGCGGTCCGGGCGAGGCCCGAACTTTCACGCCGTCATCGCCTGGGGCCCCGGCCCACGGCGCGGATCGGCGCGCCTCTACTGGGTCGATACGACGGTCCCAGGCTGCGGCGGCCGCCACTCGGTCTCCATCGCGTACAGCGACGACGAGGGGACGACCTGGTCGCGGCTGTACGTCGAGCGCCGCACGACTCCCTGGGTCGGCGGCTTCCCCGAGGTGACCGTCGACCGCGAACCGGCCAGCCCCAACTACGGGGCCGTCTACGTCGTCTACAACTGGCCCGCCAGCCGGACGACCGGACCGGGCATGCACGTGATCGCCTCCGGCGACTATGGCCGGACCTGGCGTGCGGCCGTCGACATCCCACCGGCACCGCGGCCCGAGGGTTGCGCCGCGTCGTGGCGGATCGGCTTCCGGGCCAGGACGGGGCCCGACGGATCGCTCTACGTCTCCGGCTACCAGGCAGATCTCCGCCACTGGAACGCCGACCGCATCTTCTCGAAGGGTGGTCCGGCCAACGTCTGTCGGCTCGGCTTCACGGTCACCCGTGTGCGTTTCGATCGTGCCCGTCAGAGGCTCAGCCATGGCCCGACCGTCATGGTTGCGCGCGTCGGGCGCAGCTCCCAGGCGGTCTACGGCGCATCATCGGTCGGGACGGCTGGCCCTTCTGTCGACCCGCAGTGGTGCCACGGCCTGGACGTGGACCGCGCCACAGGGACGGTCTACCTTGCCGTCGCGAACTACACGGCGAGGCCGCCGGCCGGAAAGCCGCGAGGGGTCGTACGCGTCGGACGGAGCAGCGACGGCGGCCGGAAGTGGACCTGGCTTACCCTGCCAGCAGTCACACTGCCGGGCTCCGCTGCCGTCGGCGGCGGCCTTGGGTCATCGTTCAAGCCCACGCTCGCCGCCCGGGACGGCATTGTCTTCGTCGGGTTTCATGTCCTCACCGACGTGCGAGCGGGCGCCGGAGGTCCCCGGCGGCCGGTCGTCGGGACCTACTTCGCCGTCTCCCTCGACGGAGGCCGGACCTACGTCCCGCCGGCACCGGTGACCCCGACCCGCTGGCAGGCTGGTGCCCTCGAGCGCGGGCTGAACGGCCCAGGTCTCCGCGAGCGCGCCGACTTCACCGCGGATGGGAAGGTCATCTACGTGTTCGGCGACGGCCGCCGAGCGTCTCTGCCACCCGCCCGGACCTTCGGCCGGGGTGCGATCTACGGCGCGCTTGTCTTCCCGGGTCGACCCGTGCCGCGCCGCGTGGCTGAAGGAGGCCAGAGATGACCTCCGTGGCGGGCGTGCTCGGGCAGGCGACCCGCCCGGGCTGGCCTCGCCTCCGTCGAGCCGACAGGGTCGTGACCGACCCCGCTCCCGGGACGAGCATTCCGGCGGCCGCGGCAGATGCGTCGGTCCGGGCCGAAGTGTTCCGCCCGGACGTCGAGGGTCTGCGAGGGGTCGCGATCCTGTTGGTGCTCCTGTTCCACGCCGAGCTCGTGCCGCTCGCGGGCGGCTTCATCGGCGTCGACGTCTTCTTCGTGATCTCCGGCTTCCTGATCACCGGGCTGCTGGTGCGCGAACGGGAGCGGACCGGGCGTATCTCGCTGACCGGCTTCTACGCCCGCCGCGTCCGGCGGCTCATGCCCGCTGCGCTCGTGGTCATCATGGTGACCCTGCCAGCGGCATCCGCGATCCTCGCCCCGCTGGACAGCCCCGGCGTCGCGCTCGACGGGGCGGCCGCGGCAGCCTCGCTCGCCAACATCCGCTTCGCCGTGGCCCAGGGCGACTACTTCACCACCTTGACGAGCCCGTCGCCGTTCCTCCACTTCTGGTCGCTCAGCGTCGAGGAGCAGTTCTACCTTGCCTGGCCGTTCCTCCTGCTCCTGGGCGCCCGGGGCTCACGGCCCCGCCTCGGCGCGGCGCTGGCTCTGGCGGCCGTGCTGGCCGTGTCGCTGGCAGCGTCCGTCGTGGCTACCGAGACGGCACCAAGCTGGGCGTTCTCGGGGCCCGTACCCGCCGTCCTGGGTTGGGTGGGGCTCATCGGGGTGCTGGCTGCGGCGATCCTCTTCGACCCATCGATGGCCTACCCCGGCATCGCAGCACTGGTGCCGACCCTCGGTGCTGTCGCGCTGATCGCGTCCGGCGGGAGGCGCGGGAGCCCGGCCGGGCTCCTCGCCATCGGCCCGCTGCGGTTCCTCGGCCGGATCAGCTACTCGCTCTACCTGTGGCACTGGCCGATCCTGGTCCTGGCGGCTGCCGCCGCCGGAGCGCCGCTTGAGCCGGCCGCCCGGCTCGGCCTGGTGGCTGGGTCGATCGCCCTGGCAGCTGCCAGCTGGGCGTGCGTGGAGGAGCCGCTTCGGCGCGGGAGCTGGAGCCTCGTCCGTCGCCCCGCCCCGACGCTGGTCGTTGCCGGAGCCGCGCTGGCGTTCGTGGTCGCCTTCGCTGGCGGCCTGTCGTACCGGCAGGCGCACGACCTCGATCTCGTGAGCGTCAGCTCGGCGGTGGGCCAGGAGCCCGCCGACGAGGACATCGCCGGGGACATCGATTGGATGGCGGACGTGCCCGACGCCTCGTTGACCGGCGACGAGACGATCGCCGACGGTCTGCCGACGGACGATGACCCGGTGTCGGGTCTCGGCTGGTCCGAGGATCTCCCGGATGACCTCGTGCCAGCAGGCGATATCGCGCCGGCTGCGGCGAGCCGATCCCCGGGCGAGACACCGATCCCGAGCGCGAAGCCGACTTCGCGACCCAGCCCGACGCCGCGGGTCAGCTTCGTCCTGCCGCGCGACGTCCGGCCGTCCCTGGCCCGGGCGCGCGCAGATGTCGAGCGCCTCAATCGCGATGGCTGCCTGGCCTACGAGGCGGCGACTGTCCCTCGTCGTTGCGTCTACGGGGATCGACGGGGATCCTTCACGGTCGCCCTGGTCGGCGACTCGCACGCGTCGCACCTGTTCCCGGCAATCAACGCGATCTCCAGCCGCCACGGCTGGCGGCTGGAGACGTACGTCAAGGTCTCCTGTCCCTTCATCGACATGCGTGTTCGCAACCTCGCCCTGAAGCGAGAGTACCGGGAGTGCCCGCCATGGCGAAATGCAGTCATCGCACGCCTGGCCGCTGATCCACCCGACCTCATCGTCGTCTCCAACAGCCGGTGGACGTTCCCGGTCCGGACCGAGGACCGGACCGTGGCCCGCCAGGCCGCGGCGCTCGCCCGGATGCTCACCCGCCTTCCGGGCACCGTGGTCGTGGTCGCCGACATCCCGGCCGCCGACCGGGACATCCCCGGCTGCCTGTCGTCCCATGTCCGGGACATCCGGCCCTGCGCCGTGCCACGGTCCACCGCGTTCTCGGGGGCGATGGTCGCGCGTGAACGTGCCGCCGCCCGCGAGGCCGGTGCGAGGCTGGTGGACCTCACCCGCGCCGTTTGCCCGTCCGACCCGTGCCCTGCCGTGGTGCGCGGCATGATCGTGCTGCGCGACAACCACCACCTGACCGCGACCTTTGCGCGCTCGCTGGCGCCCGCGCTGGACCGCGCCCTGGCTCGGATCCTTCGGTCGACTTCCGCACCGGGCACGCCGAGCGCGTCCCCGGCGGCCCCGCCCGCACCGATCCCGACACCCGCCCCGACCTCGATGTCCACGCCGGTCTCGTCGCCGGCAATGGTCCGGGCGCCGGCCGCGATCTCGACGCCCACCCCCCGATAGCCCCGCTGGACCGCCGGCGTCGAGGCACGCCGCCTGGCGGCACGGACCGGCCGACGCCGGCCAGACAGCCGTCGACGATTCCGCGGCGCCCGACCCTACCGGCCCGGAGGGCCTGCTGACGCCGTCGGGTAGTGGACGCAGCGGCCGTGGGCCGGAGTCAGGCACCAGGCCTGCTGGTGCTCCGCGCCGATCGGCCTCGATCGCCTCGAACGGCCGACGCCGGCGTACCGCCCCTTGGCCTCGGTGTGTGCCTGCGCGGATGCATGGCAATGGTTCAGCGGATCCGCGAAGTCGCACCGGGTCCACGGATCATCCCGGAATCCGAGGTAGGGGCACACGGGTACGTCCACAACGATCGCCGGAACGGGGTCGGGAGCGCCCAGCGACCCGGGAGGCGCCATGTCAATCCGAGGAGCCGGCGCGGGTGCTTCGCTTCTGCCGACGATGGCGGCCGGCGCGGCGGCAGGAGATCCCGGCGCGGCGGCAGGAGATCCCGGCGCGGCGGCAGGAGATCCCGGCGCGGCGGCCCGAGGCTCCGGCACAGGAGCCGCGCCTTGATTGACCGTGACGGCCACGGCGGCCGCGACCAGCGCGGCCTGCGGTTGGCGAGCGTCCTCGGCCATGACGGGCACGAGATTCCCGGGCGGCGGCACGATCGATTCCTGCTGCTCGGGGGCCGTGGTCCTGGTCCCTTTCGCGGTCCGGCAGCGGTAGCAGTGACCAGTCTCGTCACGGTTCAGCGACTGGCATGTTCCGCAGATCCAGAACCCGCCTGAAACGCCGGCCGCGCGCGACAGCTGTGCTGACTCCGGGCTCGCGGACGCCGGTACCTGAGGGCCACCCACCATCCCGGCCGCACGCCCCTTGTGGCCCCGAACGGCCCGGTACGCCAGCCAGGCGATCGTCGGCCCGTACAGGTGGGCCACGAACAGGACGAACCCGACTTCAATCGACATGGTTCGATGCCACGATCACACGACCCCCGGTCCAGGCGAAGTGGCGAACCGTTTCCGCCCGGGCAGTCGCGACCCGTCCCCGGGGCGATCCACCGTCTGTCGCGAGAGTACCCCACTGCCGCCCGCGCCCGCCGCCCATCCGTCGACTGCCAGCCCGCCCAGCGTGCCTCGGCTGGACCATCGGCCCGGGACAAGTCGCCGGATCGCTCACGCCGGTGCAGGCGACACCCGGCATGCCTCCGTGACGCATGTCAGCGGCGGGCGTGGATGGACGTCGCAGGTTGATCACGACGCACGCGACTTCCGCGGACCAGCAGCTGGTCGTACGGTCGGCGTCGGCGGCGAGCACGCCGGGCGGAGCTGATCAGCCATAGCGATCGAAGCTGGCCTGCGGCTGAAGGGGGCATCCAATGCGGACTCGGAACATGCGTCTGGCAGGGCTGGTCGTCTTCGCCAGTCTGGTCGTGGCTGCCTGCGGCAGCAGTGCCGCGCTGCGAGCGGCACCGGAGCGGGAGGTCCGCTGGATCGGGCCGACCACCGTCCCGACGCCGGCCCGCTAGACCTCGCGGCGACCAGCCGGGCGTCGTCGGCACGCGGCACCGGCCTGCCGGCATGAGCCGGAAGTGGGGCCCAGCCCGGCGGTACGAGCCTGAAGAGGGCCCCCGCCCGGCGGAGGGTGATGAAGAGCCCGGTACTCCCGGTGGGCAGCCCGCAGCCGAATCGGCGTGGTACGCTTCGCGACCCGCGCGACCCGGGAGCCGCGCGCAGCGAGGGAGGATGCCCCGGCGTGTCAGCCGCGCCGCGCCTCGAGGATCGCCGCCAGCTCGACCTGGGCCTGGTCTCGCCGGGCTCGCCCCTCCCCGCCATCGCGATCGCGCCCGACTGGAAGGCCCAGCCCCGCCTCTGGGGCCACGCCCTCCACCCGATGTGCTCCTACCTGGCCTGCTTCCCGGCAGCGCTCGCACATGCGTTCGTCGCACGCTGGTCGCGGCCCGGCGATGCCGTCCTCGACCCCTTCTCCGGCCGCGGCACCACCCCGCTCCAGGCCTGCGCCGAAGGGCGGATCGGCGTCGGCAACGACCTGAACCCGTTCGCCCACGTCCTCACCGCCTCAAAGGTCGACCCTCCGAGCGATCAGGAGGCCCGGGCGCGCCTGGCCCGGCTGCGGATCGACTGGTCGTTGGAGGCCGGCGAGTGGCTGGCGCTGGCAGCCGCGGCGGTCGATCATCGCGCGGCGCCGGTGCCCGCGGCCGGCCGTGGAGGCGGGGCCGGCGCGGTCGACGAACCGCTCCCACCCGATGTCGCCCTCGCCTTCCACCAGCGGACCCTTGCCCAGCTCCTGTTCCTGCGCTCGCGCCTGGTGCTGGCCGACCGGGCCGACCGATTCCTCGCCGCAGCCCTGACCGGCATCCTGCACGGCAAGAGCCGGAGCTACCTCTCCGAGCTCATGCCGAACACGTTCAGCATGGCCCCCCGCTACGTCCGCGACTTCGCCGGCCGGACCGCGTTCGCCTCTCCCGAGCGCGACGCCTTCCAGTGCCTGGGCCGGAAGCTGGACCGCCTCGCCCGCGACACTCGCCCGCCGGTCCGCGGCGTCGCCCTCCTCGGCGACGCGCGCGACGCAGGAACGCGGATGCACGCCGCTCTTCGGGCCCTGTCGCTGCCCGAGCGAGGGCGGCTGGTGGTCACCTCTCCGCCCTACCTGCGGGTCGTCAAGTACGGCTACTACAACTGGCTGCGGGCCTGGTTCCTGGGCTTCTCGGCCGCGGCGATCGATGCCACCCTGGACGACGCCCACCGCCGCGAGCCATACCTGCTCTTCCTGCGCGAGGTACTGGCCGACCTGCGCGTCGCCCTGGCCGATGATGCGGTCGTCGTCCTCGTCATCGGCGACGTCGAGGCCGACCGGGGCAAGCGACTCCAGGGCGGCGTCTGCCTGGCAGAGGCCGCCTGGGAGACGGCAGCCGAGCCGGAGGGCTACCGCCTGGCGGGGATCGCCCTTGACCCGGTGGCCGCGAGGCGGAAGATGACCAGGCTCTGGGGCGACGAAGCGGGGCAGGCGACGAAGACCGACCGGATCCTCGTTCTCGGGGCGAGCGAGGCCGGCCGGCGTCGCGCCCTGGCCGGCGCAGACCTGCCGGTCGATTGGTCGTGGCCGCCCCGCGGTCGGCGGCCACCCCAGCCGGCGATCGTGCTGCCGGCGAGACGCCTTGACAGGTCCGCGCGCACGGCCGCCAGGCGGTCCGAGCCTATCCCTCGGCCCGCGCAGCGCCCGGCCGCCGGCGAGCCGAGCGTCCCCGACCGGCATCAGCCGTCCGCTACACTCCGGCCATGGAGCTGATGTATCACCCGGACGATCTGGCGGCGATGGATCCGCTGGTGCTGATGAAGAACCTCGATCACGTCCGGATGACCAGCCGCCGCCTGGCGTACATCCTGCAGCAGCAGGTCCACCTCTATACGCCCGAGGCGAACCGCCTGCGCGAGCAGATCGATCGCTACGTGGATGCCGAGCGCCAGATCGAGGGCGAGATGGCGCGCCGGCGGATCCGCTCCTAGGCCGACGTCGGGGCCGGCAGCCCGGCGAGCGCTGGCGCGCGATCGGGCGCGTCCGCCACGTCAATGCCGCCATTTCGACCGGTCTCGTCCGGCCGCGCGCCGGCGCCGCCGACGACCGCCCTGCCGCGGCGGGCCATCCCGACCTTCAGCGGTGGCCGCTCCTCGGCGACCACCAGCCCAACGAGGCGCGCGAGCTGCGGCAGCTCGGCCAGGTTGAACACGATGCCGCAGCGGGCGAGCTCCTCGAACCCGTAGCCGTGAAACAGTCCGCGGCAGGCGACGAGGATCATCTCGTCATACAGCTCGGGCCAGCCGACGCGCCGCCGGCAGCGGCAGAAGCGGACGAACTCGATCGCCTCCGCGCTCGACGCCAGCGATGGGGCGGTCGCTTCGGGGTCCATCCCCGGCCCTGGCTTCGCGGCCTCCGGCGCAGACAGGCTGGAGCCTTTGGTCTCTTCAGCTGGGCACGGGGACACGGCGCTCCTCCACGACGAGCGTGCTCCGGGGGCGGTACCGAGCAGGCCGCGACAGCTGGGGCAATCCGGCCGCGCTCACGTCGCCGGGCTCAGGGGCTGGGGTCCCGGCGAGCCGCCCGCGCTCCCTGTGGCAGGCGACCGCCGAATGGTAGTGCCGCCGCACCCCGGGCCGGAAGGGCCTTGTCCACCGATTCGATCACCAGTTCATCCACAGGAACGGGTGTTCGGTGGACGGAGCGGAGGCCGGCGCCGAGGTCGGTGGACAGTCAGCGTGAAGTCCCGCCCGCGCGCCGTGCGACACCCAGCCCGGGCCCCGGGCCCAGCCGCCAGCGGCACTCCTCGTCCAGCTCCAGGCCCTCGAACGGGTCGTCAGCCAGGAGCAGGCAGCCGTCCAGATCCAGCCACTCGGCCAGCGAGGCGACCGCAGCCGAGGCGGCGATCCCGACCGAGGTCTCCTCCATGCAGCCGATGAAGGTGCGGAAGCCGAGCTCCCGGGCCCGCCGGAGCATCCGCCTGGCAGGGCCAACGCCGCCGCACTTGGCAAGCTTGACGTTGACTCCGGCCGTCACGCCCACGAGGGCGTCGAGATCTGCGATCGCCACGGCGCTCTCGTCGGCAACGATCGGCAGTGACGAGCGCTCCTGGAAGGCCCGCAACAGGTCGTAGCGGCGGGCCGGGAAGGGCTGCTCGATCAGCTCCACGCCGAGGCGCTCGAGCTCGGGCAGGATGGCCAGCGCACCTTCCAGCGTCCAGGCCGTGTTGGCGTCGACACGGATGGGACCGCCGTAGACGCCCCGCACGGCCTCGAGGGTGGCGAGGTCGGACGGCCCGCCCACCTTGATCTTGAGGGCCGGGAAGCGTGCCGCCCGGCGGGCCCGCTCAGCGACGACCTCGGGCTCGTCGATGCCGATGCTGAAGTCGGTCGGCGGGATCAGGGCCGGGAGGCCGAGGAACTCGTAGAGGGGAAGGCCGGCTCGCCTCGCCGCCAGGTCGTGGAGGGCGATGTCGACTGCGCACTTGGCCGCCCCGTGATTGCCCAGCGCGTCGTCCATCCGCGCGCCTGCCTCGGCCAGGCCATGGAGCGTCCAGTCGGGCCGTCCAACAGCCTCGAGCAGGAGTGGGAACACGGCCGCCATCGTGGCCGGCGTCTCGCCGTAGTAGGTGTCGGGGAAGCCCTCGCCCAGGCCGACGATGCCCGACTCCGGGTCGCGCAGCTCCACCAGGACCGTCGTCGCGACGGCGTCGTTCACGTCGCGGGCGATCCGGAACGGGTCGCGGAAGGCGATCCGGAGCACTTCGCTGGTGATCTCGAGCGGGCTGCTCATCGATCGTCTCCTTCCAGTGCGGCAACGATTGCCGCCCACAGGCGGTCGGGCCCGAAGCGGACCACGTCGTCGGTCGGGAGCCCGGTCTCGGCCTCCGTCCTCGCGCATTCCCGGCGGGCCTCCTCGTCGTCGGCGATCAGGCGGGTGTTGAGGGCGATGGCGACGACCTTCGACGGGGCCACCAGGCCGGCGACCTCTTCGTGAAGCCGGATGAACGGCACGAGCGACGGCACCGGGAACCGCCGCCCGGGCGCATGGTCGAAGTCGTGCTCGGCCTGGCCGATCGTGTGGACCATCACCATCCCGTGCGGGGTGGCACCATGGATGAGGCCGAGGGTCACCGACGAGTATGCCGGGTGGTCGAGCGAGCCCTGGCCCTCGACCAGCACCCAGTCGCCCCGGCGCTCTCCCTCCTCGACCAGCCACTCGACCGTGCCCTGGAGGAAGTCCGCCACCACCCGGTCGACGGCCACGCCCCAGCCCTCGATCATCATCCCGGTCTGGCCGGTGGGGACGAAGGCAACCGACTGGCCCGCCCGCAGCCCCGCCCGGCGCAGCTCCAGGCAGACCGTCTTCTTCCCGACCGCGCAGTCGGTGCCGACGGCGAGGATCACCCGCTTGCCGGGCCCGTGCAGGCGTCCGACCGCCGTCTCCATCCGCTCCGGCGGCCGGCGGTAGTCGACGATCCGGGCGCCCGACACGGCCGCGGCGGCAGCCAGCTGCGGGTCGTCGCCGAGGAAGGTGTGCAGCCCGGACAGGACGTCAAGGCCGGCCCCGAGGGCCGCGAGGATCGTGACACGCCATGGGTCCGGCAGCCGCCCGCCTGTGGGCGCGATGCCGATGAGGAGGGCGTCGGGAGACAGCGGCAGCGCGTCGGCCAGGGTGGCGACGAAGGGGATGTCGTGGCCCGGCAGGTCTTCGGCGACGTTCCGCCCGGCCTGGGTGGAGTCGAGCACCGCGACCACGGTGTCCGGGCCGTAGCGGATCATCCCGTGGGCCGTCTTGGCCGAGTGCGGATCCCATTGGCCCTCGGTCAGGATCACGAGCCGTCGCGGGCGGCTGCTGCCCATCTGACACCTCGGGACAAGGGGACGCCCCCGGGGCGCGGACCGGGGGCGTCGGGATCATCGTTGGTACCGCATGCCGGATTCGAACCGGCGATCTCCGCCTTGAGAGGGCGGTGTCCTGGGCCTCTAGACGAATGCGGCACTCGGCGGGCCGAACGGGCGCCGACCGGAGCGAGACTCTACCAGAGGGGCGCCGCGCTTGGCAATCGACGGCGTGCTTGGTCCCCCGGCGAGACGACCGCGGGCCTGCCCGGGCCATCACTGGGCGGGGTGGCCCACCGGCACCAGGTACAGCGCGTCTTCACCTGCCGATGCCCCTACGACCGCCCGGACCGCGTCGTCGTCGAAGGCTCCGATGGGAACCGCACCGAGATCGAGCGCGACGGCCTCGAGGAGGACGTTCTGGGCAGCGTGCCCGGCCTCGAGCCAGACGTACCGCTCCGCCCGGGAGCCATAGCGAGCAGCAGTGCGGGTCACGACCCCATTGATGACCACGACGAGAGGCGCCGAGGCCACCGCCCCCTGTCCCAGCGCGGCCGCGGCAAGGTCCGGGCGCACGTCTCCCGTCCGCACGATAGCGAGCGCGTGCCCTGCTGGCAGGTAGCGCCACACCCCCTCGGGCGTGACCGCGTACACCTCGAGCGGGTACGTGGCCCCGGCCGAGGGGGCGGTCCGGTGACCGCGGGAGTCCGTCACGCCCTGCGCGGCCCACAGCAGCTGCCCGACCTCGTTGGTGCTGAGAGCCCGCGGTGTGAAGGCGCGCACCGACCGTCGTCGCGCGAGCGCCTCCTCGAGCGAGATCGCCCCGGCCGGAGCAGGGGAAGGCAGCGCGACCGGACCCTCTCCGTGAGCCGTGGGAAGCGGCCGATCCGGGAGCGGTCGGGCCTGGCTCATGACAACGAGGATGATGACGGCAAGAGCCGCGACGGCGGCGGCCAACACGCGCATCTCCCGCCTCTCTGGTTCTCGCCAGTCTGGCGCCGCCGTCGGGCCGCGGGCGAGTGCCATCCGTCCCGTCGTCGCGCCCCGCGGCTGCACGCAACGGCGCCGCGCTCACGCCACCTTCCCGGCAAGCGCTCCCCGCGTGTCAGATCCGGTGCGACTCGAGGAAGAGCCGGATCCGCTCCGCCACCTGGCGAAACGACTCCTCGCCGAGGACCAGGCCGTAGTGCGAGTGGGCGCCGAAGACCTCGTGCTCGGCGCCCAGCCAATCGGCCAGGCGCTCGGAGGCGAGGGCCGACTCGGAGCCGTCGATGCCCGACCCGATCACGAGCACGGGGACGCCGTCGAGCAGGACCGGCTCCACCCGGACACCGGCCAGCATCTCGGCCCGCGCCCGCCCCGATTCCCGCGGTCGCTGGCCGAGCAGGTGCTGGATGCGCAGCACGTCGTCGAGCGACAGGTCCCGGTTCTCGCGCTGGAGCTTTTCCGGCAGCGTCTCCCAGCCAAGGAAGTCGCGGCCGTAGGCGGGCGGGATGTCGCGCAGCTCGTGGACCCGGGCGGGCGTGCGCAGCCCGGCGGGGAGCTCTCCGTCCAGCAGGACGAGCCCGGCCACCCGGACGCGCTCGGCCGCGGCCTTGAGCGCCAGCAGGCCGCCCATTCCGTGGCCGACGGCGACGGCGTTGGGTCCGATCCGCTCGAGCGCGGCGACGGTGTCGTCGAGATAGGTCTCGATCGAAAGCCCCTGGGGGTCGGCGGTGGCGGACCAGTAGTGGTTGCGAAGGTTGATCGCGTGCCCCTCCCAGCCGCGACCGGCGAAGTAGCGCAGGTAGCGCTCCCACAGCCAGCTGCCGCCGAGCTCGCCGTGGATGAGCACGAGCGGGCGGCGGCGCGAGCGGCGCTCCGGCAGCCACGATTCGACGTAGATGCCCCGCTCGGGGATCTCCACCTCGTCCTTGCGGACCGGCCGGCCATCGGCCGGTGTCCCGTTCAGGCCGGGTCCGACGGCACGCCGCTCGCCAGGATCGATGTCGCGATCGCTCATCGGCTCACGGCTCCAGCGGATTGATGACCAGGCCGGTCAGCGGCTTGGGGAAGAAGAAGGTCGACTTCTGGGGCATGACGTCGCCCTCGGCGGCGACCGCGGCGACCTCGGCCGCAGGGGTGGGCTCGAGCAGGAAGGCGGCGTCGGCCCCGTCGGCGCCAGCGTCGACCATGGCCATCGCCTCCTCGGCGGAGTGCGTGTAGGCAACTCGGCCGCCGGCTGTCGTGGCGTCGCGGTCGATCCCCGCCAGCCGCTCGAGGGCGACCGCCAGCAGGGTCACGTCCAGCCGCCGAAGCGCCGGGCCGGCATCCGGCAGCCAGGGGTCGAACATGTCCCGGCGGGCGTCGAGGATCGCGCCGCCTGACCGCGTCCACAGCCCAAAGCGGCCTCGGCCGCCAGCCTCGGACCCCCCCGCCCGGAAGGCGGCAGCGATCGCGGCACGGTCCGCGGGCTGGACGCTGAAGAGCGCGGCTGCCGCGGCGACCAGGTCCTCGACCCGGCCACCGAGCCGCCGGGCGACTCGGTGCGTCGGCAGCACCACGGGGGGCGTCGAGGCCGTGTCGAGCAGCAGCACGAGGACATGGTCGAAGGGCGCGTCGGCCCCTGCCGGGACGGCCGCGCGGCGCTCGTCCCTGTAGCGGAGGGCGGTCTCGTAACGGTGGTGCCCGTCGGCGATGGTGATCGGCCCGGCTTCCACCGCCTCCCGCAGGCCGGCCACGATCCGGCCCGTGGCCCCGGCCTCCGGGACGACCCACAGCCGGCTCTCTACGCCGTCGTGCAGGACGCTGGAGGCGGGGCGCGTTGCCGCGATCTCGGCCAGGAGATCGCCGGCCGCGGCGGCGGGGTCGGCGTACAGCGCCATGACCCCGGACAGGTTGGCCCCGGTCGCGCGCATCAGCCTCAGGCGATCCTCCTTCGGCCCTGACATCGTCCGCTCGTGCGGCCTGACGCCCGACCCGGCCTCGAGCGGCTCCAGCCGGACGGTCGCGTAGAAGCCGCGCTGGACCCGGCGCTCACCCGCGCCGGGCAGGGTGAAGGCCTGTTCGTGGACATAGAGCGCGGCCACGGCGTCGCGGCGCAGCGTGCCGTCTGCCTGCCAGGCCGCGAACCTCCGGCCCGCCCTCGAGTAGCGCTCGTCCGCCTCGTCGCCCGGCTCGCCGGCCGGCAGGTCCACGTGGACGATGTTCCGCTCGTCGCGGGCGGCCAGGTCGGCCCGGAGCGCCGGCGAGATGACGTCGTACGGCGGGGCGACGACCAGGTCGAGGCGGGAGACGCGGTCGGGGTCGTAGCGGAGGGCGCGGAAGGCGCGGATCTCGGGCACAGGACCTCCGAGCTCGCCCCGCACGGGGGCCGATGCAGGGGGCGAACCGCGGCCCGGCCGCAGGCGGTCGCGTCGCCGGGCGGAGTGTACCTCCAAGCGAGGCGAGCCCCGTTCGCGTACCCCGTCCGTCCCGTACTCTCACCCGAGTGACCGTGCCAGCCGCCTCCCAGCCGCCGCGCCACGCAACTTCTGGGGCCTGTCGAGCGTCCGAAGGCTTGACCTCGAGGAGCCCCGCCGTCGCCGCTGGGGAGTGCATGACCCTGAACCCCTCGCTCGTCCGCCTGGCCAGGATCGCAGCGGCCGCCTGGGTGGCCCTCATCCTGGTGGCGCTGGCGGCTACCGTCCCCGCGGCGCGCGGCGCCAACCCGACACCGTCGCCGTTCCCCTCCTCACGCCCGACGCAGCTGCCGGCCGGCCTGACATTCGACGCCCGCGTCCTGCTCGACGGCCACGTGCGGATGGGAGCCTGGATGGCGATCGAGGTCTCCCTGGCCAACGATGGACCGGCGCTCGCCGGCGAGGTCCGGCTGGTGGGCGGGACGCAGGGCCGGACCCGGTTCTCGGTCCCGGTCGATCTCCCCACCACGTCGCGCAAGTCCTACACGCTCTACGCCCAGGCGCCCTCGTTCGGTACCTCGCTCGAGGTGGCGCTCGTCGTCGACGAGCGGGTGGTGGGCGTTCGCAAGGTGGCCTTCGCACTCCACGACTCGCTCCAGCTGGTCGTGGGTGTAGTGGCCGAGCAGCCCGGCCCGATCGTCGGCGCTCTCTCGCTGCTCACCGACCCGAACGCGGCACGGCCGGCAGTCGTCGCCCTCGACCCGGCGATGCTGCCCGTCCGGCCCGAGGCGTGGGCGCCCCTCGACCGCCTCGTCTGGCAGGACGTCGACGCCTCGGCGCTGTCGGCCGAGCAGCTCGCCGCCCTGCGCACCTGGGTCGCCGGCGGCGGCCGGCTGCTCGTGCTCGGCGGCACGGGCGGGCCGGCCGCGCTCGCGGCCTTCCCGGACGACCTGCTGCCCTATCGCCCGAGCGTCACCGTCGACGCCGAGCCGGCCGAGCTACGCCCGCTCGTGGGCTCCATCCCGGAGGCGGCCACCCCCGTGGCCGCCCTTGCCGGCCAGCTGGGCCGCGGCCGCGCCATGGCGGAGAGCGGCGGTATGGCGATTGCGGCCGACAGCAGCTACGGCTCGGGCACGGTGACGATCGTCGGCTTCGACCCGTCGACGAGCTGGCTCGTGCAGGGCGGGTCGTCCTCGGGCCTTTGGGCACGGCTCGTGCCGGTCCGCTCATCGACGCGAACGCCGCTCCTGGCCGCCGACGACTCGGGGCTCGTGTCGCTCCTGGGCCAGCTGCCGGCGGTGGCCCTGCCGCCCGTCGGCGGCCTGCTGCTGCTGCTGCTGGGCTACGTCGTGCTGGTCGGTCCGGTCAACTACCTGGTCCTGCGCCGCATCGACCGCCGCGAGTGGGCCTGGATCACCATGCCCCTCCTGATCGTTGGCTTCACTGTCGCCGCCTACGCCTACGGCATCTCGCTGCGCGGCAGCGAGGTCATCGTCAACCAGATCGCCGTCGTCCGCGGGGCCCCGGGCACCGACGCCGCCCAGGCCCAGGTCTACTTCGGGGTGTTCTCCCCGACGCGGGGCGAGTACGACCTGCGCGTGCCCGGCGGGGCCCTCCTCTCGGCCCCGTTCGCCGGCGAGAGCTGGGGCCAGGGGGTGGGCTCGTCGGGGCTGGACGTCGTCCAGACGGACCCCTCGCGCGTTCGCGACCTGGCGGTCGCCTACGGCAGCCTGCGCGCGATCCGGGGCGACACCCCGATCGCCGCCCCGGCGGTGGAGGCGGAGCTGCGGGTCGAAGGGAAACGCCTCAAGGGATCGCTCACCAACACGTCCCAGCGGTCGCTCCTCTCCTCCGCGCTGGTGCTCGGCACGAGCGTGGTCACCCTGGGCGACATCGGCCCGGGCCGGACCCGGACGATCGACATGGCGCTGGCCGGCGACGTCTTCGGTCGCGCCCTGTCGGAGCGGATCTTCGGGGTGCAGACCTTCCCCGGGGGCTCCGGCGCGCTGACCGGCACCGCCTATCTCCGCGACCAGGTCCGGCGCCAGCTGGTGGACCAGCTCACCTACGACCCGTTCTTCGGCGGCAACGGGACGCTGCCGTCCGACGGGCCGGTCCTCCTCGCCTGGGCCGGCGAGCCGCTGGTGCCGGTGGAGGTCGAGGGCAACGAGCCCCAGCGGACGGGTGACGCGCTCTTCTACGTGCCGCTCGCGCTGCGAGCCAGCGGCCAGGTCGTGTTCACCCCGGATCTCGTCCGCTCCAGCGTCGTGGAGACCAACGCCCAGTTCTTCAGCAAGGACCCGTTCAACATCAGCATCGGCCTGGGCTCGGCGGTTCTGGCCTACCGGCCGATTGCCTTCGACGGCCGCTTCGAGGCCACCCGGGTCCTGCTCGCCTTCAACACCGGCGGGATGACCACGATCCCGGACCCCGGGGACGAGGTAGTGCCAGGGCCGGCCCCATCGCCCAGCCCGACACCATCGCCCGGCGCCACCGCCGCCCCGGTCGCCCCGCCACCGAACTGGAGCGGGCTGCCCGCGGTGGAGGTCCTCGACGTCGAGACCGGGGAGTGGCGGCGGCTGCCCGAGCCGGTCGCCGGGACGGCCATCTCGATCCGCAACCCGGCCCGCTACGTCGACGCCGCATCGGGCACGCTCCAGCTGCGCTTCGTCAACGACCGGGCGGAAGGCGTCGGCTTCCAGCTCGCCGTCCAGCTCGAGGGCATCGTCCGATGAGCGCCATCGTGACCACCCGTGGCCTGGTCAAGCGCTACAACGGGACGCTCGCCCTGGCCGGCCTTGATCTCGACATCGGCGAGGGCGAGATCTTCGGTCTGGTGGGCCCCAACGGCGCCGGCAAGACGACCACGCTCAGCATCCTGGCCACGCTGCTGCAACCGACCGCCGGCGACGCGGAGATCGCCGGCCTGTCCGTGCTGCGGAGCCCCGACCGCGTCCGCCGGGTGCTCGGGTTCATGCCCGACGCCTTCGGCGTGTACGACGACATGCGGGTCTGGGAGTACCTCGACTTCTTCGGCCGCTGCTATGGCCTGCCGGCCGACCGGCGGCGGCGGATGATCGCCGACCTGCTCGAGCTCGTCGACCTGGCCGACAAGCGCGACAGCTACGTGCAGGGGCTGTCGCGGGGTATGCAGCAGCGGCTGTGCCTGGCCCACGCGCTGGTCCACGACCCTTCGGTGCTGCTGCTCGACGAGCCGGCCTCGGGCCTCGATCCGCGCGCCAGGGTGGAGCTGCGTGAGCTGCTCCGCGAGCTGCGCACGCTGGGCAAGACGATCCTGATCTCCAGCCACATCCTGCCCGAGCTCGAGGAGCTGTGCACCAGCCTGGCGATCATCGACCACGGGCGCGTGGTCGCGGCCGGGACCGTCGGCGAGATCGAGACGAGGCTCCGCGCCGGGGCGGTCTTCCGCGCCCGCGTCCTCGGCGACGGAGCCGAGCTGGAGGCCGCCCGGGCGGTCTTCGCGGCGGACCCCGGCGTCGCCTCGGCGGCGCTGCGGGACGACGGCGTCGTCGAGATCGGCTTCCGGGGCGACGACGAGGGCGCGGCGGCGTTGCTGGCGCGGGCGGTCGGGGCAGGGGTGCGCATAGCTTCGTTCGCCAGGGCAGCCAGCGACCTGGAGGAGCTCTTCCTGCAGGTCACGGCACCGAACCACGTCGACGAGGCAGGGCCCGGTCCGGCCGACGGCGGAGGAGGCTGAGGTGGCGCAGTCCGTGACGACCGCGCGGCGGGGCCCGCGCCTGAGGGGCCGGTTCGGGGGCCTGACGGCCGTGGCGGTCAAGGAGCTCAGAGGTCGCATGCGGGGCAGGCGCGCCTTCGCCCTGATCACCCTCTACGTCGGCACGCTCGCCCTGTTCGCGGTGGCGGTCTACCAGATCGCCCGGACGGCCGCCGAGAGCCAGGCCGCGCTCGGGGGCACGTCGCCGTTCGTCTCGGCCCAGGTCGGCCAGGCGGTCTTCGCCGGCATCCTGCTGCTGGAGACGCTCGTGGTCGTGTTCCTCGCCCCGGCATCCACGACCGGCGCAATCAGCCTGGAGCGCGAGAAGCAGACCCTCGACCTGCTGGCGGTGACGCCCCTGTCGTCGCTGGCGATCGTGCTGGGCAAGCTCTTCTCGGCCCTGACCTGGGTGCTGGTCCTGGTCTTCTCGTCGGTGCCGCTGACCGCCATCGTCTTCGTCTTCGGCGGGGTGGCGCCGGAGGACATGGTCCGCGGCTACGCCTACGTCCTCGCCCTTGCGGTCGGTCTGGGTGCCCTCGGCCTCTTCTTCTCGGCCGCCGCCCGACGCACCCAGGCAGCGACGATCCTGTCGTATGCCACGGTCCTGGTGATCACGATCGGGACGGGCGTAGGCTGGCTGTTCTGGCAGGCGCTGGCGTCCCAGCCGACGAGCCAGCAGCCGGTGGTGATCCAGCGCGGGGTCGACTTCGCCGTGCCGGGCAAGGCGGTCGACGTGGTCGTTCCCGAGCCCGCCGCCACCTCCGCTCCTTCGTCCTCGAGCACGCTGCCGGGACCGCCCGAGGCGCTGGTCTGGCTCAACCCGCTCGTCGCGGTTGCCGATATCGTCTGCGGCACGGACACCGACCCGTACTCGATCGCCTGCACGGCTGTGGCCAGCGTGACCGGACGCCAGGTCGCCGGCACGGGCCCGATCATGGACCTGCCCGCGAGGGAGGAGGCGGTCCCGGTCAAGGTGTGGAACGGCGCGGGCGGCTGGGTTGATGCCAGCAACAACCTCGGCGCCGTTGCCCCGCAGTTCTCCTCGTCCACCCGGGACAACGTCTGGCCGCAGGGCGCGCTCGCCTGGCTGGTGGTCGGGGCTGTCAGCGTCGCCCTCTCCGTCCGCCTGGTGCGGCCCGGCGGCCGGCTCCTGCCTCGCACCCCGCGTCGCGGACCATCGCCGGAGGTGACCGCGTGAACAACCCGTTGCGGCGGACGTCTGCGCCCAGGCCCGTTCCCCTGCCGCTTCCGACCGACGCGGTGGATCCGGGCACGGCTGCCGACCCACAGCTGCGCGCGATCCGCCGGACGCTTCGCCGGCAGCGCGACCGGCTGTGGCTGCGACGCGCTGCGAGGCGCGGCTGGTGGGCGCTGGCGGCCGTCGCCCTGGCCGAGCTCGGTCTGCTCGCTGTCGCCAGGGTGACGCCGGTCGAGGACGCGCAGGTCATCGCCGCGATCATCCCGCTGGTGGGGCTGGTGGCCCTGCTCGGACTGGCGATCTCGGCGCGCCCGTCGCTGGCCGAGGCGGCGGTTGCCGTCGACCGCGAGGCCGGCCTCCGCGATCGGGCCGCCAGCGCCCTGGCATTTGCCGCGGAGGCGCGGGAGCCCGCGGACAGAGCCGGGGGCGCCGCGGCCGCCACCGAGGCATCGACTCGGGCAGCGCTCGTGGTCCGCCAGCGATCCGACACGGTCCGGGCCCTGTCGCTGGTTCCGGCCGGCCTGTTCAGGCCGCGGGTGGCGAGGCGGCCGGCAGCCGCGGCTCTCGTTGCCGTCGCCGTCATGGTCCCTCTCGTCCTCGTGCCCAACCCGATGGACGAGCAGATCAGCCGGAACCGGGCGGTCCGCGAGGAGGCCCAGCGCCAGGCGGAGCGAATCGAGCGGATCGCCCGGGACCTGGCCCGCAGGGGAACGGAGGCGACCGACCCGCGGACCCGCCTGGCGGACGAGCTGAACGACCTGGTGAAGCAGCTCCGCGATCGGCCCGGCGAGCTCGACGCGAACCTGGCCAAGCTCGGCGCGACGGAGGCTCGTCTCCGTGACCAGCTCGACCCCGGGAACGAGCAGCGAGGGGCGTCGATCACAGCCCTCGCCCGGGGGCTGTCACGGGCCGCCACCGGCGACCAGAAGGCCAACCCGGCCGGCGACGTCGACCAGGCCAGGAAGGACCTCGACCAACTGACGAGGGACCTCGAGGCGAAGAGCGATGCCGACCTGCGGAAGATCGGCGAGCAGCTGGCCACGCTCGAAGGCGCCGCCCAGGAGGCGGGGGCCGGCGCGGCCCAGGCCCTCCGCGACGCGGCCACCAGCCTGGCCAGCGGCGACCGCGCCGGTGCGGCGAGCGCGCTCGACCGGCTCTCGGACGCCCTGCGCGACGCGAGCCGGCAGGTGACCGTGAACCGCGACCTGGCTGCCGCCGCCTCCCAGCTCCAGGAGGCACGCAGACAGCTTGCCAACGCGGGCCGCTCGGGCCAGGGACAGGCCGGCACGGGGCAGCAGGGCCAGGGCCAAGGTCAGGGGCAGGGCCAGCAGGGCGCCGGACAGGGCAGCCCGGGTCCCGGCAGCTCCGGCCAGGGGCAGGGGCAGGGGCAGGGCAGCCCGGGTCCCGGCAGCTCCGGCCAGGGGCAGGGGCAAGGCCAGGGGCAGGGGCAAGGGCAAGGTCAGGGGCAAGGTCAGGGGCAAGGGCAAGGTCAGGGGCAAGGCCAGGGGCAAGGCCAGGGGCAAGGCCAGGGCCAGGGCCAGGGCTCCATCGGGGGCGGCGGGTCGAACGCTCGCTACCTCGGGACAGGGGTCGGCAGCGGCTCGGCCCGCGGGCCGGTCAACCCCAACCGCCCGGCCACCGTCGGACCGGACCTCGGCTCTGTGTACGCACCGTTCGACAGGCTCGGCAAGCCTGGCGACCCGTCCTACATCGCCGGCCAGGGCGGCGATGGCCAGACGCAGCAGGGGCAGACGCCCGGCCAGGGCGCCGACAACCCGGCCATCGTCCCCTACCAGCAGGTCTTCGGCGACTTCGCCGACTACGCCCAGACAGCGCTCGACCGGAGCTACGTCCCGCTGGCGATGAAGGACTACGTCCGCGACTACTTCAGCGCTCTCGATCCGACGCGCTGACGGGACCCCCACCGAGGAGCAGCGACATGGACCAGGCACCGACCGCCGAGCCCGCCGCGACCCCCGCCCCGACCGCCGACCCCGCCGCTGCGGGTCTCGACGCCGATCGCTTTTCCGAGCTCGCCCGCGCGGTCGAGCGCGAGGTGGGCCGGGTCATCGTCGGCCAGGCCGACCTCGTCCGCCAGGTCGTGATCGTCATGCTTGCCGGCGGCC
The DNA here is from genome assembly GCA_017860675.1 of Chloroflexota bacterium. GTDB lineage: Bacteria > Chloroflexota > Limnocylindria > Limnocylindrales > CSP1-4 > CTSoil-043. The sequence continues at coordinate 3,626 of JAGDMV010000005.1, read as the reverse complement.
ACGCGCTCCTCGAGGGCGTCCCCGGTCTCGGCAAGACGATGCTCATCCGGACGCTGGCCGACGTCGTCGCCTGCTCCTTCAACCGCATCCAGTTCACGCCCGACCTCATGCCGGCCGACATCATCGGCACCAACATCCTGGTCGAGGAGGGCGGCAGCCGGGTGTTCCGTTTCCAGCCCGGCCCGGTCTTCGCCAACCTTGTCCTGGCCGACGAGATCAACCGGGCGACGCCCAAGACCCAGTCGGCCCTGCTCGAGGCGATGCAGGAGCACCAGGTCTCCGTCTCGCGCACGCGCTTCAAGCTCGACGAGCCGTTCTTCGTCCTGGCGACGCAAAACCCGCTCGAGATGGAGGGCACGTACCCGTTGCCCGAGGCGCAGCTCGACCGGTTCATGTTCAAGGTCTTCGTGCCCTTCCCGCCCGAGGCCGACCTGGCCGAGATCCTGGAGCGCACTACCGGGGTGCAGCAGCCGGCGGCGTCGGTGGCGGCCGGCGGCGCCGACATCCTGGCCATGCAGCGGCTGGCTCGGTCGGTGCCCATCGCCCCCCACGTGACCGCCTACGCGGTCGCCCTCCTGGCCGCGACCCATCCCGACCAGCCGCGCGCTCCGCAGCTCGTCCGCGAGTATGTCCGCTACGGCGCCTCGCCGCGGGGCGCCCAGGCCCTCGTCTCGGGCGGCAAGGTCCGGGCACTCCTCGACGGGCGCTTCAACGTCGCTGTCGAGGACCTGCGCGAGATGGCTCTGCCGGCGCTCCGCCACCGGGTGATCCTCAACTTCGAGGGCGAGGCCGAGGGGATCACGACGGATGCCGTCGTCCGGACGATCCTCGACGAGGTCGCCCCGCCCTCGGTCGAGTAGGCGGCCCAGCCAGTGGAGCCGCGCATGACGGCCCCGACGACCGGCGGCCCGCCCACGACGACGGGGACGAGCGCCGCCGGGCGCGCCGTCTTCCTGCCGTCCTCGGTCGACCCGACTGTGTTCGACGAGGCGTTCCTGCGCAGCCTGGAACGCCTCCTCGTCCTGCTCAAGAAGCCGGTTCGGGGCGGGCTGAAGGGCACTCGCCGGAGCACGAAACGCGGCCTGTCGGTCGAGTTCGCCGACTACCGCGACTACTCGCTGGGCGACGACCTGCGGACCCTCGACTGGAACGTCTACGCCCGCCTCGAGCGGCTGTTCGTCAAGCTCTTCATCGAGGAGGAGGACGTCACCCTCACGCTGCTCGTCGATGCGTCCGCCTCGATGGCCCACGGGACGCCGGACAAGCTCGTGTTCGCCAAGCGGGCAGCCGCGGCTCTCGGTTACATCGCCCTCGCCTCCGAGGACCGGGTGGTGGTCAGCGTCCTGGCCGGCCGCGCCGCCCGTCGTCGGGCCGCCCTGAGGGGATCTGGTCGGGCGCTGCGGCTGCTGACGGAGCTGTCGGCCATCGACGCCGCCGACGGCCCGACCGACCTGCACGCGGCGGTGCGCCACGCGAGTGCCCAGCTGACCGGCCGCGGGGCCATCATCCTCATCTCCGATCTGCTCGACCCCGCTGCCGACCGGGCGATCCGCGAGCTGGCCGGGACCGGCTCCGAGGTGGTCGTGCTCCACGTCCTCGCCCCGGACGAGCTGCGGCCCGACCTCGCGGGCGACCTGCGCCTGGTCGACGCGGAGACCGGCTCGGCCGTCGAGGTCACGCTCGACCTGGCCGCCCTCGAGCGCTACGGCGACCGGGTCGATGCCTGGCGAACCGGCCTGGCCGAGCTGTCCGCCCGCCGGCGGGTGGCGTACGTCCCGGTGGAGAGCGACCTGCCGCTGGCCGACCTCGTCTTCGCCGAGCTCCGCCGACGGCGGGTGGTCGGCTAGGGAGCCGCCGATGCCGTTCGTCGCGCCGCTGGCGCTGCTCGGCCTCCTGTTCGTGCCCCTCGTTGTCGCGTTCTGGATGCTGCGCCTGCGGCGGACCGACCGGGTCGTCTCGTCCACCCTCCTCTGGAAGCGCTTCGGCGAGGACCGCGAGGCGAACGTGCCGTGGCAGCGGCTGCGACGAAGCCTGCTCCTGCTTCTCCAGCTGTTGCTCGTGCTCGTCCTGGCGCTCCTGGCAGCCCGGCCGTTCGTCGAGCACCCGGCCGGCCTCGCCCGCGAGCTGGTGATCGTCATCGATGCCTCGGCCAGCATGGCCGCCACCGACGCGACTCCCTCGCGCCTCGAGGCTGCCAAGGCGGCCGCGCTCGACGCCCTGCGCGACCTGCCGGCCGGCGGCCGGGTCAGCGTGGTCGAGGCCGGTGCGGTGGCGCGCATCGTGGCCAACCGGACGGCCGACACGGGGCGCGTGCGGGAGGCGATCGCCTCCATCCAGGCCGTCCCGGTCGCCACCGACCTGGCCGAGGCATTGCGTATCGCGTCGGGCCTGGCCGCGGCCGGCAGCGACTCCCAGGTCCTTGTCGCCACCGACGCCGCTGTACGCATGCCGGCGGGCCTGACGGTGGCGGCGCCGGTGCGGGTGCTGCCGGTGGGCCGCGAGCGGCACAACCAGGCCATCGTCGCCCTGGCCGTGCGGAGCGCGCCGACGTCGGTCACCCGCTCTGTCTTCGTCTCCGTGGCCAACCTCGACAAGGAGCCGGCGGAGGAACGCCTGGAGGTCTGGGGTGACGGCCGGCTGCTCGAGGCCCGCGACCTCTTCCTCGACCCCGAGACACGGGCGAACGCGGTGATCGACGACGTGGACCGCGACGTGGCCGTGGTGGAGGTCCGCCTGGCAGGCAGCGACCAGCTCGCCTACGACGACCGCGCCTGGGCGATCGTCCCGCCCGACCGGCTGCTGCGGATCCTGCTCGTGTCGGACGGCGACCCGTACCTCGAGACGGCGCTCTCCTACCTGCCCAATGCCGAGCTGTACGGCGTGGCCCCGGCCGACTACGGCGCGTCGACCAAGCCGGGGCTCTTCGACCTGGTCATCTTCGACGGGACGCTGCCGGCCGAGCTGCCGGACGTGCCGACGCTGGCCATCGCCCCGCCCAGGTCAAGCTCGATCGGAACCGTCACCGGGACGCTGGCTGATCCGGCGATCGGACGGCCGGCACCGGACGAGCCGCTGCTGCGCTACGTCGACCTGACGACCCTCCACGTGGCCGAGGCGGTCCGGCTGACCCTGCCCGACTGGGCCCGGACGGTGATCCCGGGGCCCGGCGGCGACCCACTCCTCTACTCCGGCGTGCGACACGGCCTGCGCACCGCGGTCCTCGCCTTCGAGCCGCGCCGGAGCGACCTGCCGCTCCAGGTCGGCTTCCCGATCCTCGTATCCAACCTCGTCGGGGAGCTGGTCGGCGCGTCCCAGGCCCCGGCCGGGTCGGTGGCGCCCGGCAGCCTCGTGACCCTGCCGGTGCCGTCCGGGGCGACCGGCCTGCGGGTCACCCGGCCCGACGGCAGCACGGTCGAGGTGGTGCCGCCGGTGAGCGGCGGCGCGTCCGGGACCTTCGCCGCGACCGAGCAGCTGGGCGTGTACACGGTCGTGCCGGTCGGGCTGCCCGAGACAGGCGGGTCGTCGTCGCCGCCGGCAACGTCCGCCTCCCCGGTGCCGTCGCCCGGCCCGACTGCCTCCGCCGGAGCGTCGGCAGCGCCCGGCGGCTCGCCCACGGCACCACCGCT
>JAGDMV010000073.1 GCA_017860675.1 Chloroflexota bacterium | reverse complement strand
GAGCGGCGTCCGCAGCTCGTGGCTGGCGTCGGCGGTGAACTCGCGCTGGCGGCGGAGCGCGGCCTGCCGGCGGTCGATCGCCTCGCGGATCGGCACGAGCGCCCGGCCCGCGTACGCGTAGCCGGCGGCGAGGGCCGCGGCCAGGGCTAGTAGGCCGCCGACGAGGAGCACCGCCAGCACCGTCTGGAGGAGCTGCACCTCGGACGTCCGGTCGCCGATGACCTGGAGCACGTACATGCCCTCGGACGTCTCGATCGGGACCGACAGCACGCGAACCGGCGTCCCGGCGACGGCCATCGTGCGGAAATCCGACTCGCCCGCCTCGGCCGCCTCCAGGCCGTCGTCATCGGGCAGGCCCTCCGGCAGCTCGACCTCGGGCGGGCGGAGGACCGACTTGTCGGGCCGGATGAGGACGGCCACGGTGCCCGCCTGGTCGCCCCCGAAGCGAAAGCCGAGCATGCGCTGGTCGTGCATGCCGCGGTCTCCCCTGAGGGAGCCTGTCAGGCTGTCGGCGCGCCGCACGAGCTGAGCCTCGCCGGCGGCCGCGAGGGAGGTGGACAGCGCGGCGTAGAGGACGACGCCCAGAACCAGCAGGACGGCCAGGGTGATCCCCCCGCTGATGGCCATGAGCCGGATCCGGGTACGGCGCAGGAGTCGCGTATCGCTGCTCTCGAGGGCGCGGGACGCGGCGGGCGCCATGCCCGCGCCCGGCTTCGAATCTGCGCCCGAGGCCACGGTCGCGCTGGGTCCTGCGGTCGCACCGGGAGGCGCGGCCGTCCCGGAGGGTCCGGTCGCGCCGGCCCCGTCCGCTTCCCGGCCGAACGGCTCCAGGCCCGCCTGCGTCACATCGTCAGCTGCCACGGATTCGGTACCCAACTCCCCGGACCGTCTCGATCCAGGCCGCACCCTCCGGCCCAAGCTTGTCGCGGATCAGGTGGATGTAGGCCTCGACCGTGTTCGGGGTGAGCGCCGCCCCGTACGGCCAGGCGTAGTCGAGCAGCTGGTCGCGGGACAGGACCTGGCCCGGGCGGCGGAGCAGGCACTCGAGGATGGCGAACTCGCGCTGCGACAGGCTGATCGGCCGCGTGCCCACGTGCACCTCGCGGGTGATCTCGTCGAGGGCGATCGGGCCGGCGGCAAGGCGCGAGTCGCGGACTGCCGGGGGACGCCGCCCGAGCGCCCGCAGTCGGGCGACCAGCTCCTCGTAGGCGAACGGCTTCACCAGGTAGTCGTCGGCGCCGGCGTCCAGGCCCTCGATCCGGTCGCTGACGGAGTCGCGGGCGGTGAGCATCAGGATCGGGACCGTCGCGCCCTCCCGGCGCAGCTGGCGGGCGAGCTCGAACCCGGAGCGGTCGGGCAGGCCGACATCGAGGATGATCGCGTCGAGCGGACTGTCGGAGGCGATCTCGTGGGCGCCGGCCGCGGTCGTGGCCGTCTCGACGATGTGCCGGTCCTGCGTCAGCAGCCGGCGCAGGACACCGACCAGGCGGGTGTCATCCTCGACGACCAGCAGGTGCACGCTGCCTCCTTCGAAACGGTCCCGGTGCCGCTCACTGGGCCCTGCCGGGCCGGCCCCTCCGGCACGACCGACTGTAGCGCGGATTGACTTCCGGACCCAGGGAGGATGTACCCGTCCAACCTGAAGCAGTCCTGAAGACTCCTCGCGGCCGAGGAGTGCGGCGGCGAGCGTCCCCCGGGTCCGCGGAGCCCTGGCCGGTCGGGTGTCGAAACCTTCACCGACGGCCGCGCCGGACCGTCCAGTTTTCAGGCTGGTTTGAGGAATCTCCCCGAGGATGCCGGCCCATGACCAGCCAGAGCCCGGCCATCCATGCTCCCGGGATGACCGGTACCCAGTCGGCGACCCCGGCGGCGAGCGTGGATGCCACCTCCCCCGCGCGCCGCGTTCCACTACCCCGGGTCTGGCCGGTCCGGGCCAGCGACATCGTCGCCCTGCTCGTCGGGAACGCCGTCCTGATCGTGCTCATGTGGATCCGCCACGGCGGGCTCGACCAGCTGTCGACCTCGGCCGGGATGGTGACGGCGGCCGGCCAGCTGACCGCGCTGCTGGGCACCTACCTCGTGCTTGTCGAGCTGCTGCTGATGTCGCGCAGCCCCTGGGCCGACCAGGCGTTCGGCACGGACCGGATCACGGCAGCGCACCGCTGGATCGGGTTCGGGGCGACCTGGCTCATCGTCGCCCACGTGGTCCTCACCACCGTCGGCTGGTCGATGGGCGACGGCAGCTCGGTCGTGGCCGAGGCCTGGACGCTGCTCACCGCCTACCCCTTCGTCTTCTGGGCGGCCGTCGCGCTTCTCATGTTCGTCTTCCTCGCCGCCAGCTCGATCCGGGCCGCCCGGCGCCGGATGTCGTACGAGAGCTGGTTCTCGATCCACCTCTACGCCTACCTGGCGGTCGCCCTCGCCTTCGCCCACCAGCTGCTCGTCGGGCGCGACTTCGTCGACGACCCGGTCGCGCGGATCTACTGGATGGGGCTGTACATGGCGGTGGTGGCGCTGATCCTCGTCTTCCGCTTCGGCCAGCCGATGGCGCTCTCGCTCCGCCATCGCCTGCGGGTCGAGCGGGTCGAGCGCGAAGGGCCCGGCGTCGTCTCGATCTACGTCACCGGGCGGGACCTCGACCGCCTGCCCGTCCGGGCCGGGCAGTGGTTCCAGTGGCGGTTCCTGCGCCGCGACGGCTGGTGGCGGGCGCACCCGTTCTCGATCTCGGCCGCCCCCAACGGCAAGTTCCTGCGCCTGACCGTCAAGGACCTGGGCGACGACAGCCATCGCTTCCAGGACCTGCGGGTCGGCACGCCCGTGTACATCGAGGGCCCGTACGGGATCATGACCGGGGCGCGGCGCACCCGGCAGCGGGTCCTGCTCGTCGCCGGCGGGATCGGCATCGCGCCGCTGCGGGCCCTGTTCGCCGGCCTCTCCGCGGGACCGGGCGATCTGACCCTCGTCTACCGGGCCAGCCGGCCTGAGGATGTCGTCTTCCGCGACGAGCTCGACCGGATCGCCGCCGCCCGCGGCGCGTCGGTCCACTACCTCGTCGGCAGGCGGGGAACGCCGGCCATGCCGGACGATCCGCTCGCGCCCGAGCCGCTGGGCCGCCTGGTGCCCGACATCGCCGACCGCGACGTCTACGTCTGCGGTCCCATCCCCATGATGGATCGCGTCGAGAAGACCCTCCGCGCGCTCGGTGTCCCGGGCGGCCAGGTCCATCTCGAGCGGTTCGCCTTCTGAACCGGAGCCCGCCAATGTTCCCGAAACGCGGAGCCGTTGCCCTCGGCCTGACAGGCCTGGCGCTCGCCCTCCTGCTGAGCTTCAAGACCCCGTCGGACACGACCGCGACCAGCGCGGGCTCGGGCGGTGGCCTCGCCGTCACCGACCAGGCGGTCGCCACGGCTACCCCGCAGGCCACGGCCGACACGGGCTCGACCACGACCGCTCCGGCCGCGACCGCTCCGGCCGCGACGACGGCTCCGGCTGCCACCGCTACGCCCGCCCCGGCGACCGCCGCCTCGGGCACCTTCACCGGCGACGCCATCGCGACCCGCTTCGGGACGGTCCAGGTCCAGGTCACGATCGCGAACGGCACGATCACGGACGTGACCGCGCTCGCCCTGCCGAACGGCGACCCCCACTCGGCGATGATCAGCCAGCGCGTCGAGCCCGTCCTGCGCAGCTCCGCGCTCGCCGTCCAGAGCGCCCGGATCGACCTGGTGTCAGGGGCGACCTACACGAGCACGGCGTACGCCCGGTCCCTCCAGGCGGCCCTGGACCAGGCAGGCCTGTGACGGCGGAGCCGGGCGGCGAAGTCACCGCCGACGTTCGCCCGCGGGGGCCCGTCCGCGCACCGGAGCCCGTCCGCGCGCCGGGGCCCCGCCGCATCCGGGTCGAGCACGTCATGGGCACCGCCGTGTCCCTCGACCTCCGCGACGAGGCCGTGCCCGAGTCGGCGCTCGACGACCTCTTCGCCTACCTGCGCGACATCGATCGCCGGTTCTCGCCGTTCAGGGCGGACAGCCAGGTCGGCCGCCTGATCGCCGGCGAGCTGGCGGAGGCAGACGCGAGCGAGGACCTGCGCCTGGTGCTCGGGCTGGCCGAGGACCTCCGCCGGACCACCGGCGGCTATTTCGACATCCGCCGCCATCGGCCGGACGGCAGGCCCGATCCCACCGGCCTGGTCAAGGGCTGGGCGGTCGAAGCCGCCGCCTGGCGGCTCGAGGAAGCCGGCGCGAGCCGCTTCGCCATCAACGCCGGCGGCGACATCGTCACCCGCGGCGAGCCCGAACCCGGACGCCCGTGGCGGGTGGGCATCCGGCACCCCGACCGCCCCGATGCGGTGGTCGCCATCGTCGGCCTGCGCGACGGCGCCATGGCCACCTCGGGCGCCTACGAGCGTGGCCTGCACATCGTCGACCCGCACACGGGGGCGCCGCCCGAGGGCCTGGCCAGCATCTCCGTCGTGGGCCCGAGCCTCACCTGGGCCGATGCCTACGCCACCGCGGCGTTCGCCATGGGCCGGGCAGGGATCGCCTGGGTGGACGAGCACCCGGGCTACGGCGCCTACGGCGTCACCTCCGACCGGGCGGCCGCCTGGACGCCCCTGCTCGACGGCCTGCTCCTGCGCGACTGAGACATCGCCTCGGCCGTGCGACCGCAGCGAGTCCGGTCGTCGCCCGGCTCGCCCGGGACGCTTCGGCGGCCTGACCCGGCGTGTTCGGCCAGGTTTCAGGACTCGTTCAGGGAGAATCGCGATAACAGGGCAAGAAGACCGGCGAGCCTCCTCCCTCGCCGGCCTCCTCCTCACCGGCAAGTCACCGGAGGAACCAGGAGACATTGATGGACTTCAGGACCTCGCTTCGGCGAGCGGCGCCGGCCCTCGCGATCTCGGGTGTGGCCATCGGCGCGATCGCCCTTGTCGTCGCCCTCGGGTCGGGCGCCCCGAATGCCGCCCCGGCCGCGGTCGACACGTCCGCCGCCGCCGGCGCCCCCATCGCCGCGGTCGACACCGGCTGGGTTGCCCCCGCCGGCAGCGCCCAGGGCCTGGCCCGCGGCCGCGACAACAACGGCTTCCGCGGGATGGGGATGCGCGGCCACGGCCCGATGGGCGACATCACCATCACGGCCATCAACGGCAGCAAGCTCTCGCTCACGACCGCCGACGGCTGGACCCGGACGATCGACGCAGCCGGCGCGACCGTCACCAAGGCCGGCGAGACCGTCCAGGTCGGCGACCTGAAGGTCGGCGACCAGATCGTCTTCCAGCAGACCGTCCAGGCCGACGGCACCTACAAGGTCACCGCGATCCACGTCGTCCTGCCCCGGGTCGGCGGCGTGGTGACCGCGACCGACTCCGCGAGCATCACCATCGCCCAGGGTGACGGGACGACGAAGAAGATCGTCGTCAACTCGTCGACCACCTACAGAATCGGCGACACGGACGCGACCAAGAGCGCCGTGGTCGTCGGCAGCCGGATCAACGCCGAGGGCACGCTCGCCAGCGACGGGACGTTCACCGCGTCGACCGTCCGGGTGGCCCCGGCGACGACCGCCGGCACGGTGGCCAGCAAGGCCTCCGACTCGTTCACCGTCACCACCCGCGACGGCTCGACCGTGACCGTCAAGGTCACCTCGTCGACCACCTACCAGGTGCAGGATGTCTCCAGCCCGACCTTCGCCAACGTGACCGTTGGCGTGACCGTTGCGGCCCAGGGCACCCGGAACAGCGACGGCTCGCTCACGGCCAGCGTCGTGCGCGTCGGTGCCGGCGGCCCCGGCTGGGGGCGCGGCATGGACGACGACGACTGGGGCGGCATGATGGGCCCCGGGATGATGGGCGGCGACCGCGGGATGGGCCGCGGGTTCGGCCCGGGTGGCTGGGGGGACGGCCAGAACCCGGCCCCGAGCGCGAGCCCGTCGGCCAACACGCAGGGGGGCTGATCGGGCACAGCCCCGCTGACGCGAGCCGCAAGCCGCCGACATATCGCATCTCACCGCTCACAGGGACGTGGCCCTCGTCGGGGGCCGCGTCCCTGTTTCGTGCCGCTCATTGGCCGGCCTGCCCCTGTTCCTGCCAGATTCGCCTGGGGTGCATCCAGGGCAGGATCTCTGTTGCGGAGGGGGTGACAAGGGGGCCTGCCAGCGCCTTCGAACGTCTCGGTTGAGCGTGGACCGGGCGTCGAGCCCGGGCAGCCGGCCGCTGGCGCCATGTCGGGCCGCCGCGGCGCTGACCAGGTTCACCCGGCGACCATCTGACAAGATCGGCGGCCGGCAGCCACCCAGGCGGAACGGCCGACCGGTGAGGCTCAAGCGGCGCCGTGCCATACTCCGACGGCACCCGGGGTCGGTTCGCCGGCCGCGGGGAGGCAGGAGGTCGATTGATCACGCCGCTCCCGGCCGGCACGACCTTCGCCGGCTACCAGATCGACGGCGTCCTCGCCCGCGGCGGAATGGGCGTCGTCTACCTGGCGACGCAGCTCCGGCCCCGGCGGACGGTCGCGCTCAAACTGATCGCGCCGCAGTACGCCACGGATCCCTCGTACCGCGAGCGGTTCCTGCGCGAGGTCGACGCCCTGGCCGCCCTCGAGCACCCCCACATCGTCCCGATCTACGACGCCGGCGAGTGCGACGGCGAGCTCTTCCTCGCCATGCGCTACCTCGACGGCCCGGACCTGGCGGCGATCCTGCGCGAGGAGGGGCTGCTCGACCCGGGCCGCGCCCTCCTGCTCCTCGGCCCGATCGCCGACGCGCTCGACGCCGCCCACGCCCAGGGGATCGTCCACAGGGACGTCACGCCCGCGAACATCCGCCTCGACCGCCGCGGCGACCCGTACCTGACCGACTTCGGCCTGACCCGCAAGGCGGCCAGCCAGGGCTCGCTCACGCTCGCCTCCGGGCCGATCGGGACGCCAGCCTACATGGCGCCCGAGCAGTTCGCGGCTGCCGGCCAGCCTTCCGACCCGAAGCTCGCGTCGAGGATCGACGTGTACTCCCTCGGCTGCGTCCTGTGCACCTGTCTGACCGGCTCGCCTCCGTACCCGCGCGACACGTACGAGGCGGCGCTCTGGGCTCATGTCCACGAGCCACCCCCGCGCCTGACGAGCCGCCGCCCGGCGCTCCCGACGGCTCTCGACGGGGTGCTCGCGACCGCGCTGGCGAAGGACGCGGCGGCCCGCTACCCAAGCGCCGGCGCCCTCGTCACCGCGGCCCGGATGGCGGCCGGGGCCGGCCCGGACGAACGGGCGGCCGAGGTGATCGTTCCGCGCAGGGCGGGGACGGTCCCTCTGCCGGCAGCCGCAGGCCCGGTCGCGGCTGCGGCGGGGGTCGTGGCTTCGAGCTCGGCGGCGCCTTCGGCAGTGGCGGCGCCTTCGGCAGTGGCGGCGCCTTCGGCAGTGGCGGCGCCTTCGGCAGCGGCGGCGCCTGCAGGTGGGGCAGAAGCACCGGCGCCTCCAGCGGCTGGTGACGTCGCGCCGCTGAGTGCCCCCGGACCCGACGTCTCCGCCCGATCCCGTTCATCGGCCGATGCGCCGCGGCGCTCGCGGCTCCTGCCCGCTGCGATCGCCCTTGTCCTCTTCGTCGGCGGCGCGGCCATCGTCGCCGGGCTGAATCTCGGCGCCCTGAGCCGGTCCGCGGGTGGCGTCGGCGTCGACCCGAGCGGGACCCCCGGGGTGACGCCCGCACCGACCCGCACCCCACGAGCCAGCCGCGCACCAAGCCCGGTGCCGACCCCGACGCCGCGTCCGACACCCGAACCCACCCCGACCCCGGTGCCGACCCCGACGCCCGAGCCGACGCCCCGGCTCGGGACGGCCAAGAACGTGGCGAAGCTGCGCGCCATGGTGCCGCCCCCGGTGCGCAAGTCGTGCACGAGCGCGGACCTCGGCCGATCCGCCGCCATCGCCGTGCTCCGCTGCGAGGCTGACGAAGCCGGTCTCGTCATGTACGTCCTCTACCCGGATGCTGCGGCCCGTGACAAGGCCTGGCAGCAGCAGCTGAGCAACCTCGGCCTGCCCAGCTCGGGGAGCTGCGAGACCGGCCAGCCGCACATCGGCACCTGGGGGACCAGCGGATTCCTCGGCTTCGGCGGCGAGACGCTGGGCAGGATCGCCTGCTGGGTGGACGAGCGCGGCAACGCCCGTATCGACTGGACGCTCGACGCGGCTCCGGTCCGCCACGTGATCCGCCGCTCGGACGGCTACCTCGCCGGCCTCTACCAGACCTGGGCGCGCGACGAGCTGACGGTGCGGATGCGGTCGAACTGAGCGCCGGCGCCCGCCCGGACGCGATCGCCTACTTCGCCACCGGCCGGTCGTAGTAGATGCTCTTGCCCGTCGCCGACAGCGGGATGCCCATGGCAAAGTCGGCCTCGATGAGGCCCATCTCGCGGGCCACCAGCCCGGCCCGGTACATGATCCGGTTGTCGGCGTTGAGCAGGCCCGCCATCTTCGCCGCCGAGCCGATGGCGATGCCCATGTCCAGAAGCCGGAAGGCGCACTGCGGACCGCTGAACTCACCCTCGAAGGAGTTGACCTCGAGCAGCTCGCACAGCTCGACGCCGCAGGCGCCGCAGTCGAGGCCGGTCGTCTCCGCGTCCTTCAGGCCGATCAGCACGACCACGTCCGAGTCGACCACGTTCCGGCCGTCGCGGTCGAAGTTCTTCTTCCCCGTCCTCGCC
>JAGDMV010000072.1 GCA_017860675.1 Chloroflexota bacterium | reverse complement strand
GGCCGGTCGTCCTCGATGCCGGGGTGGATGCTCGGGACGGCGACCCCGGCCCGGGGACGACGCCGGGCGCGCCGTTCGTCTGCGCGAGCTGCGGCCGGAGCGACCTGCCGCCTGCCGGCGACCGGGACCCGCCGATCTGCGTCGAGTGCGACGCGGAGATCAACTTCGCCGCCGTCGAGGAGGTCGAGCTGACCGACGGCCTCTGACCGCCGCCGGCGTGTGGCGGCGGTCACACATTGACATGCACGGAGGTGCGATGACGATCGACGAGAGAGACTCCATGGCGCCCCATGGCCCCGAGTCGTTCACCTGGGACGAGGTCGCCCCCGGCCTGTTCCAGGGCGACTTCCCCGAGGGTGCCGTCGACTGGGGCCAGTTCGACGACGTGGTGACGATGAGCCAGATGGCCCCGAGCCCGCGCCTGGGGGCAGACGGGCTCTGGCTGCACGTCCCGATCCCCGACGCCGACATGGACGACCCGGACGCCGTCAGGCAGGCGGCCCGGGTGGTGGCCGAGCGGGTCGGCGCCGGCCGGCGCGTCCTCGTCCACTGCTGGGCCGGGCTCAACCGGTCCGGCGTCGTGTCCGCGAGGGCGCTTATGTACCTGGGCATGCCGGTCGCCGAGGCGGTCGCCGCGGTCCGCGCCGCCCGCGGCCCGGTCGCTCTTTTCAACCGTGCCTTCGTCGAATGGCTCTACGCGGAGGGCGGCGAGCCGGTCCCCGCGTCCGAGCGCCGGCGCGGCTGGTACGAGGACGAGGCAACCGGCCCAGCGAGCGACCCCGACGACGGGCCACCGTCCGAGCCGGCCGACGCCGCGTGACGTTCGCCGTGCCCCTGCGCAGGATCCTCCAGCGGCCTCCCCGCGGCTGCGACAATGAAGCTGCGCAGCGGAGGACGCCCGTGGCCGAGAGCGGCGCCGGCAACCAGCCCACCCGCCGGGTGCGGCGATGACCACCCGCCGCCGGACCCGCCTGCACCCGGCGATCGTCGTCCACGAGTCGGCGGCCGCGCAGGAGGTGCGCCAGTGGCTCGAGCGCTTCCTCGCCCCGCTGACCTACGAGGGCGCCGTCCGCGTCGATGGCCGCATCGACGTCTTCGCCCTGGCCGGCACGCTCGGCTGCGGGCTGCTGGTTGAGTCCTGGAGCCAGGTCGACGGCCGCCCGGGGGTCCACCGGGTCCGGACCAGCGCCTGGGTGGCCCACTTCGTCGGGGAGGAGGCGCTCCTCCTCGAGGCTGAGCTCCACTCCTGGGACGCGGGGACGGAGGCGATGATCACCGGCGACCGGCACTGGCTGGAGGTGCCCCGTCGGCGCAGGAACGCGGAACGCGACCGCCGGACTGCCGAGATCGCCGCCGAGCTCGACACCTTCACCCTCACGCCGCTCCCGCCCGGCACCGTCCCAGCGATGCTCGCCGGGCTCTCCGCCGACCGGGTGCGGGCGCTGGCCCGCGCCCACCAGCCCGCCCTGCTCGGGGAGCGGCGGGGTCCTCCGCCGCCGGCGAGGCCCGTCGGCTGGCCCGGCTTCGAGCGCCGCCTGGCGAAGGCGATCGGGGCAATGAAGGCCGGCACCTTCCTGATCCTGACCACTCCTGCGGAGCGCGGGGCCCCGGTCTATTACGTCCAGTTCGCACGGGCTACGAGCGAGCTCCGGGCCGAGGCCGTGACGAGTGCCAACCTGCCGCCCTCGAGCCCGCTGCGGGCCGACCAGGTCGAGCGGATCCGGGCGCTGGGCTGGACCCAGCCCGGGCCGGGCGAGCCGCCCGGCAACGCCTTCCGGACCTGGGCCATGCCCGCTCCGGCCGCCGAGGTCGCAGGGCTCGCGGTAGAGACCCTCCGCTCCGTCTACGGGATCGACGCCCCGGCCGAGCTCCGCTACCGGAGCGCTGCCTTCGAGGGACCCGACCCGACCCCGCCGGCGCTGGGGATCGAGGCCGACCTGCTGCGGCCGTCGAGCCGGCCGCGGTCCCGGGCGAGGATCGGAGCCAGGCCGCCTCAGCAGCTGCGAGCCGAGGTCGAGCGCGCACTCGCGGCCTGGCTCGGCGTCCCGCGCGTCCTGCCCGACCCGGATGGCGACTACCCGATCCGGTCCGGGAGCGCGATGTGCTACGTCCGGCTCCTCGGCGGGGTCCCGCCGGCCGTGGCCGTCTTCTCGCCGATCCTGGCCGACGTGCGCGTCACGCCCGAGCTGCGCGCCGCCATCGACGACATCAATGCCCGGATCCGCTACGGACGGGTGTTCACCTCCGGTCGGGCGGTGGTGGTGTCGCTGGAGCTGCCGGCGATCAATCTGGCGCCCGAGCACATCGCCTTCGCCTGCGCGGAGCTGGGCGCCCTGGCCGACAACCTGGACGACGTCCTCCATGGTCGCTTCGGCGGCCACGTCGCCTTCGACACCTCGCCCAAGCTGGTCAACTGACGGGGCGGGCCTCTCTGCTCTCGGCGTCGCCCTCGGAGCGGCCCGGACGAACGAGACACCACTCTGCGGGCCGTCAGACGTGGATCACGGGGAGTCCGGGCACCTCGACGTAGTCGTCGTCCTGGGTCACGACGGGGACGCCGAGGGCGAGTGCAGTCGCCGCGATCCACGAGTCATTGACGGCCATCCGGAGGCCGAGATCGCGAAGGCTGACCCGGAGGCGGGCCCAGGCGCTGGCCACCTCCTCGTCGACCGGCACCGGCTCGAGGGCGAGGGCCGCCGTCAGCGTGGCCAGGCGGCGGTCGCGGGTCGCAAGGTCCGCGGCCGCGAGGACGCCGGCCCGCAGCTCCCCGATCGTGACGACCGAGACGGCCAGCCGATCGGGCAGGGATTCGACTCGCAGCGGGCGCCCGGACTCCCGGGCGATGAAGACGGTCGTGTCCGCGAGGCCGTCGCTCATCGTGCCGCGTCGCGACCCCCTGGGCGCGCCCCCAGGGTGCGGGGCACCCGCCGGGCTCGCCGCTCGGTCATCGGGTGGGCACCTCGTCCGTCGTGCCGGGGGCGAGCTCGCGCAGCTCGGCGCGGAGCGCGGCATCGGCGGGATGGTGGAGGACATCGCGCACGAAGGCCTCGCGCGTGAGCCAGCGGGGTCGAGCGGGCGGAGCCGGCGCCGTCGCCCGATCGGGGACCGCAGCGCCATCGAGCGCCGGGGTGGCCTCCGTGGCCCGGTGGCGGGCTGTCACCACGTCGATCCCGGCGCGGATGAGCCGGGCCTCGCTTCGACCCTCCGCCGCTGCGGCCCGGGCGAGCGCCGCTCGCTGCTCGGCGGTCAGGTAGACGGTGGTCTTCTCCATGCCACCCATGATGACATACATCGCTGGCACATGCCGGGCCGACACGGCCACCCATCGAGCGGTTGTCTTGCGATCACTCGCGACTTCGCTACGGCGAGGCCCGAGCCTTGGGGTGAGGATCACCTTCGATGGCAGTCGCTTCTGCTCCTGGTGACGTGGACGAGCCCTGCCGTCAGGAGCTGCATCAGTTGCCCGACGTCCCTTTCGTCGAGTTGGTCTCGGGCGCATGCCGGGCTACCATGAGTACCGAGATGTCTCGCGCCGACCGGGTTGCGACTGCGCTGGCTTGTCGACTGTGAAGCTCTTCGAGCTCTACCGGTACGCCAAGCCGAGCCCCGGCCCCGAGGTCGAGTACATCGACGGCATTCGGAACCTCTTCAACGCGACGCGCTGGCCGCCGTGGTCGGGGTTGGCCGGCGCCGGCCGTGTCCAGCTTGATCACGGCATCAACTCCGTGGTGCGAGTCCGCGCGCCGGAGGGGTGGCGCCGGCCTGCGATCCTCATCGCCTCGAAGCCGCATCGTGCAGGTTCCGACTGGACGCCCTGGCACGATGACCTGGATCCATATGCCGGCCACATCCGGTACTACGGTGACAACAAGGCCGACCTCGGACTCGACCCGGATGCGGTGCCCGGCAACTGGTCGATCATCGCGGAGTTTGACCGCCACCGATCACACCTCCGCGAAGACCGCCTTGGAGCAGCACCCCTTCTCTTCTTCGAGGGGCTCGTGCATGAAGGTCGAGCCAAAGGGTTCTGGAGGTTCATCGGGCTTGGTGTGCTCGAGCGGGCGGAGCGGGTGACGCAGATCGACCGCAGGGGTCGGCTCTTCGCCAACTACGCGTTCGATTGCGCCTTGGTGGATCTCGCGCCGGAGAACCTGACTCTCGCGTGGGAGTGGATCGCTGCCCGTCGCGACCCGACGCGCACGCTCGAGGAGTGCCTGGCGTTGGCGCCGGAGAACTGGCAGCGCTGGGTCGACCAGGGGAGCGCCGTCATCGACCGCATCCGGCAATCGGTCGCTCGCTATCAGGTGCTTCAACCCGCCGATCAGCGCCCGGATCCCGGAACGCCTGCCGCTGCCGCACTTCACGCGGTCATCGAGCACTACAAGACGGGATCGAGTTGGGCCGGCGTCGGTGAGCACCGTTTCGAAGGGTTGGCTTCGGACATCGCCGGGACGTACCTGAACGAGAGCGGGCGGTATCGGCGCGGCTGGATCACCAGGCGCGGCGGAGATGGCGGCATCGATTTCGTCGGGCGCCTCGATCTCGGTCCGGCCGACGCCGGCCTGAAGCTCGTCGTGCTCGGCCAGGCGAAGTGCCGGGGCGATCACGCTCCTGCGACCGGCGGCATCGACCTTGCCAGGACGGTTGCCCGCCTCTCGCGCGGCTGGGTCGGCGCGTTCGTCACGACCGGGTACTACACGGAGCAGGCGCAACGCGAGGTCATCAGCGATCACTTCCCGCTGCTCCTGCTGAACGGCCGCCAGGTCGGCGAGGCCGTGGTCCGGAATGCGGCCGTCCGCGGCATGGACGTGCCCACGTACATCAGAGCTGTCGACGCCGAGTACGACGGTCTCCTCTCCAGCCGGCTCCCAGAGGAGATCCTCGCCGAGGGCCTGCCCGGTTCCTAGGGTCCGTCTGCGGGGCCGGGCGTCTACCGGTTGGCCGCGGTCGGTCCCTCCTCCGCCACCTCCACCAGCCGGCAGAGCGCATTGGCCAGGCGCATCTGGCGCGGCGAGCGGGCGCGGACGCGGATGAGCTCGGGGCTGGCCACGAGCAGGGTCAGGCAGCGGGCCCGGCTGGTGGCGACGTTGAGGCGGTTGAGCGAGTAGAGGAACTCCATGCCGCGCGGCGCCTCCTCCGGGGTGGAGGTGCCCATCGAGTAGATCGAGATCGGCGCCTGGCGGCCCTGGAACTTGTCCACGGTGCCGGCGTTCGCCCCGGGCAGGGCCGCCCGGATCTCCGCCACGTGGGCGTTGTAGGGGGCGACGATCAGCACCTCGTCGGGCCGGATCGGCCGCTCGCGGCCCTCCCAGTCGACCCAGCGCGGGTTGGCGGCCAGGAGCTCGCCGACCAGCCGGGCGATCTCGGCCGCCTCCTCGGGCGAGTCGGTCGCGTTGCCGGCGTGCTCGACCGGCAGGAAGCGGATCCCCGTCCCGTCGAGAGGCCCGGCTCCCGCCAGCCCCTGGCGCTCGTTGCCGGCCTGGGGGAGGAGCTTGCCGTCGTAGAAGACCTCGGAGGTGTAGGTGCAGATCGAGGGGTGGAGCCGCCAGGTGCGCTCGAGGAAGAGGCCGCGGTCGGGCGGCATGGTCGCCTCGTCCTCGAGCAGGTGGGCGAGCGCGCTCCGCTCGGCGCCGGGCGGGTGGGTCCCCTGGAGCGGCTGGTCGAGCTGCTGGGGGTCGCCGAGCAGGACGAGGCTGGCGGCCGCCTGCGACACGGCGACGGCGTTGGCCAGGCTGAGCTGGCCGGCCTCGTCGATGACCAGGACGTCGACGGCGCCGGCGAAGTCCGGGCGCGACCAGGTCCAGGCGGTGGCCCCGGCCACGTCGACCTCGCTCGCCTGGAGGGCCGCCAGGAGCTTGCTGTTCTCGCCGTAGCAGGTGGCGTGCTGGCAGGTTGGGTCCTCGCCCTGGGCCGGCTTCTGGCCGAGCCGGACGGGCGGGCGTTTCTCATGCTCGGCGGCCTCGACGATGGCGTCGAGCAGGTTGCCGATGACCTTGTGGCTGTTGGCGGTGACGCCGACGCGCTTCCCGGCGGCGACGAGGTCGAGGATCATCCGCGCCCCGGTGTGGGTCTTGCCGCTGCCGGGCGGACCCTGGATCGGCAGGCAGGTTGCGTCGAGCCGGAGGGCGAGGCGTCGGGCGGCGGCGTCGGGCGTCTCGCCCGGGCAACGGAGGTCGGCGCCGGTGGATTGGCCGACACGGGGCCGGCGGCGCATGAGCAGCTCGCGGGCGGCGCGGAAAGGCCCCTCCCCATCGATCCCGTGCTCCGCCACCCACGCCCCGATCTGGAAGAGGCTGTCCTCCATCGGTCGCGGGTTGATGTACAGGAACGGGATCACCGACGAGGGCATCGGCGCGTCGCACAGCTTCGGCCCGCGCTTGATCACCAGGATTCCGGCGACGTCGTCGACCGAGAAGGCGCTCCCCGTGGACGCCCCGGTTGCCGGGTCGTGCAGGTCGTCACCCTCGTGCACGTCGTGCTCCTGGAGCGTGAACCGGAACCGGTGGAGCTCCGACCTGGCGATCGTCCCGTCAGGCCCCAGGTACTCGAGCCCGCCGATCGGCTCGCGCTCGTCGACGAGCTGCTCGTCGGTCAGGCAGCAGAGGTAGAAGTAGCGCCACCAGAAGGCCTTGTCCTCTCGCCGGTGCCACGACAGCAGCTGGGCGAGCAGCCAGCGGCCGTGCTCCTCGGGCGAGCGCTCGGCGGGGTCGACCGGGACGCCCGCGGCCAGGCGGTCGCCCAGCTCCCGGGTCCGGCGGATCCGCTCGGTCAGCTCCTCGCCCGGCTCCGCCTCGCCGGGGCCGGGGCGGGGGATCGGCTCGCCGAGATCTGCCTCGAGCTGGGCGCGCTGGCCCTCGAGCCAGTCGCGCAGGAGCCGGGTCGAGACGACGTCGTCGCGGTTGTAGCGCTCGATCCGGTGGAGGGTCTCGTCGTCGGTGCCGGCCTCGCCGCCCGTCTCGAGCCAGGTCTCGAAGGCGACGATGCTGCTGCCGGCGTCGCGCAGGTCGACCTCGCGCTCGTAGCCGTAGAGGGGCTCGAGGCGCTTGATCGAGTAGCTCTCGACGCTCGCCCGGATCCCCTGGCGGACGGCCCGGTACAGGTCGACGAGCACGCCGCCCCGCAGGAGCGCGTCCACCTCCTGCTCGCGGGTGGCGTGGCGGCCCATGAGGCGGCTGAGGGCGGTCCGCTCGTAGCTGGCGTAGTGGTAGACGTGGAGGTTGGGGTCCTGCTGCAGTCGCAGCATGATGAAGTCGACGGTGGCCTCGAAGGCGCGCTTCTCGGCGGCCAGGGTGACGGTGCCGTCGGGTTCGCGGGACCAGAAGGCGCGGTACTCCCAGCGATCGGCGCCCCGTCCTCCCCGGTGCGCCTCTGCGGGCTCCAGGATCCCGAACAGGTAGTCGATCCCGTCGTCGAGCGCGAACGGGTCGCCCTCCAGGTCGAGGAACAGGTCGCCCGGGCTCGGCGGCGGCAACACGGCCAGGCCGCGGTCGGGCTGGATCGAGCCGTCGGGCAGGCGCTCGAGGGGCAGCCGCTCGTGGAGCATCCGGCCGGCGTCCTCGCCCTCCACCTGGATGCGGGCCTGCTCGCGCACCCGGGCGAGGGCGTCCGCGCTCGTCCGCTCGAGCCGTGGCTCGACTGGCAGCGAGAGGCGGGCCAGGCCGCGGCGGGTCGAGAGGTCGCGCTCCTTCAGCTCCTTCGTCGTCCGCCGGGCGATCCCGGCGACGAGGCTGAGGTCGTCGTCGCGACGGCGGCGGATGGCGCAGTCGGCGGCCCAGCGGCAGACGTCGCAGTGCTCGACGGGCTCGGGGTAGGTGTCGGGCGGTGGGTACTGGACGCCCCGGGCGGTGTCGGCCGCGACCCGCGCCTCGAAGGCGCGCTTGACCATCCGGTAGTAGGCCATGTAGTCGGCCACCCGGTGGCTGTCAACCGTGCGCGCGCTGCCGCCGAGGGCAACGTGCATCTGCTCGGGCTGGACGCCCTGGTGCCGGGTCAGCTGCTCGACGTACGAGCAGATCTGCAGCAGCGCCGAGGCCTTCGTCTTGCGGGCCAGCTTGGTGTCGGCGACCTCGTACGACCAGGAGCCATCGCCGAGGAGGCTGCGGGGCTCGTCGGGCGCGCGCTCGACGCGGAGCAGGAAGTCGGCATGGCCGCGCCAGCGGCCGTCGAAGAAGGCGGCCTGGTAGATGACGTCGTCGCCGCGGCGGATGGCCTCGATCGTGGCGGCAGCCTGGGCGCGGAGGCGGTCGGCGTGGTCGCCCTCGTAGGCGTCGGGGTCGATGCGCGTCGCCCGGCGGCCGTCGGCCTCCAGGTCGGCGAGGTAGCGGCGCTCGTGCTCGTAGCCGCGGATGCGGATCCGGTCGAGCTCGGGGTCGGCGCGGTTGGGGCGCTGAACGAGTCCGGCTAGGGCGGCCAGCTCCAGCCCGACGAGGTGCTCGCAGGCGAGGAAGCCGACGAGGTCGGTCGCGGCGAAGACGGGCTTGCCGTCGAGGCGATGCATCTGGGCGCATCGTAGCGGTCGGGCGTGCCGGGTTGGGTGGCACAGACGCCGTTCCCGGCGTCCGGGCCGGACGGCACAGCCGTCCTTCTCGTCGGTGCGCCGGGACCGCCGCTCCCGGAGGCGGTCTCGTCTCTCTCGCCTGCGATGCAGATGGGTGCATCGATGGCGACTGCGACGGCGTTCGGCGGCGCTGCA
>JAGDMV010000071.1 GCA_017860675.1 Chloroflexota bacterium | reverse complement strand
GGACCAGCTGGAGAAGGGCGCCGCCGAGATCGGCGTCCCGTTCGAGGAGCACGTCGCGAACGTCGTCGCCGGGCTCCGCACGATCCGAAAGGAGCTCGGCCTGTGAGCGAGCCGACCGTCGACCTCCTCGCGCCGCGGACGGTCCACCTGGTCCGGCGCTATTCCGCCTCGCCGTCGCGCGTCTTCCGCTGCCTGACCGACCCGGAAGAGCTGGTCCGCTGGTTCCCGGAGCAGATCGAGGGCTCGATCGCGGTCAACACCCGTTCGACCCTGGTCTTTCCCGACGAGCGGAAGTGGTGGGACGTGACCGTGCTCGATCGCGAGCGTCGCTTCTCGTTCCGCTGGCCGTGGCTGCCGGACGACTCGTACGAGACGACTGTCATGATCGAGCTCGAGCCGGCCGGCTACGGCACGCTGCTCACCCTCACCGACGGCCCCTTCGACCTGCGCGTCCCGGGCGTGCTCGAGGCGTTCGCCCATGCGAGCGAGAGCTGGGGCGAGGCGCTCGCCAACCTTCGCGGCTTCGTCGACTTCAGCGTGGAGCTGCGGCCCCGCCGCTACCGAGGTTACAGCTCTCCCTGACACGAGCGCCGCGACGGGACGGCGCGAAGCAGCGCCCCCCAGGATGCTGCGGCCAGGGTCAGTCGAGGCCCAGCTCGCGGCGGATCTCGTCCCTGACCAGCCGCTCCTGGAGGTCCTCCGGCAGCCGGACGAAGCCCCGCGCCAGCTCGGCCGAGAAGCGGGCGATCAGGGGCTCGATCGAGGCCGCCACCGCCCGGTCGATCTCGCGCTCGAGCAGCTCGCGGGAGGCGGGATCGAGCTCGTCGTCCTCGACCTCGCCGACCAGGTCGGTCGCCAGCCGGTGGAGCTCGACGCTGAGCTGCTCGCGGCCGCCGACCAGCTCGAAGCGGCGCTCGATCCGCTCCCCGACGGCCATGACGGTCGGCCTCGGGGGCGACTCGACGTCCATGGGCTCGCCTCCTCTCGCGACCATGGCCTGAATCTGCGCCGCTCGCCGGGCGCGGTCAAGTGCCCGAGGGCGGGCGGTTGGGTTGCGGTTTGGCGGTGTCCCCGGGCGCGCCTCGCGATCGACCGGCTTCGGACCTGGACGCCCGACCGGGCCGATCGGCGCTGCTACCCTTGGGCGGGAGGAGCGCCCGGTTGACGAACGCCACACCGATCTGCCCTGACGCCGGGAGCGCCGCCGCGCTCCGGGGTGCAGCCACGCCCAGGGGTACCGTCGCGCTCCGGGGTGCAGCCACGCCCAAGGGTGCCGTTACGCCACCCATGACCTGATGGACGCCGACCTCGCGGCACAGGCCGCGCGCTTCGTCCTCCAGCTCGGGGTCGTCCTCGTCGCGGCCAAGCTGGGCGCCGAGATCCTCGAGCGCTGGCTGCACCAGCCGGCCGTGCTCGGCGAGCTGGCGGCCGGTGTCCTGATCGGCCCGTACGCTCTCGGCGGCCTGAGCCTGCCGGCCATCGGGCCGCTGTTCCCGCCCGTGACCGCCCCCGACTTCCCCATCCCGATGCCACTGTGGGTCTTTGCGGAGATGGGCGCGGTCGTGCTGCTGTTCGTCACCGGCCTGGAAACCGACTTCGGCAGCTTGCTCCGTTTCGGGCCGCGGGCGGCGGCAGTGGCGATCGCCGGGGTGGTGCTCCCCTTCGCCCTCGGTGCCGCGGCCACGGTCGCGGCGGGCCTGGCCGATGGGCTCCTCAGTCCGGAGGCGCTCTTCGTCGGCGCGGCCCTCACCGCCACCAGCGTCGGCGTCACCGCCCGCGTCCTCGGCGACATCGGCAAGCTCGACACCCCCGAGGCGGTCACGATCCTCGGCGCCGCGGTCTTCGACGACGTCGTCGGCATCCTCGTCGTCGCCCTCATCGTGCCCCTGGCGGCGGGAGCGAGCGTGTCGGCCGCGGACCTCGCCCTCACAGGGCTGGGGGTCATCGCCGCCTGGATCGTCCTCACCGGGGCGCTGGTGGTGGCGGCGCCCCGCATCGCCGGCTTCGTGTCGGGGTTCCGCTCGGCCGGCGCGCCGCTGGCGCTGGCCCTGGGGCTCGCCTTCCTCTGCGCCTTCATCGCCCAGGACCTCGGCCTGGCCATGATCGTCGGGGCGTTCTCGGCCGGCATCGCGCTCTCCCGCTCGCAGCTGCGCGACGCCCTGGCCGAGCAGACGCGAGCCGTCTACAGCTTCACGGTGCCGGTCTTCTTCGTCGTGGTCGGCATGCTGGTCGACCTGCCGGCTCTCGTGCCCGTCCTGGCCTTCGCCGTCGTCCTCACCGCGCTCGCCATCGCCGGCAAGCTGCTCGGCTGCGGCGTGGTCGCCCTGGGGCTCGGCTTCCGGCCCATCGGTGCCCTGCGCATCGGCGTCGGCATGATCCCCCGCGGCGAGGTGGCCCTGGTGATCGCCGGGATCGCCCTCGCCTCGGGCTGGATGGACCAGGGGCTCTTCGCCGTGGTCGTGTTCATGACCTTCGCCACGACCATGCTTGCGCCGGTCCTGCTCGCCCCGTCGTTCCGCCGCGGCGGTGCCGGCTTCGGGGCACCGATCCCCGCCGCGGGCGGCGTGGCAGCGGTCATCGAGCTGCCGAGCGGGCTCGCCGAACGGTTCGAGCGCCACCTCCTCGAGGCGTTCTCGGAGCGGGGGTTCGCCCTCGTCGGGGAGTGGTCGGACTCCGAGGCGGCGTGGGGCCGCGAGCTGCGCCGGGGCGAGGAGCTGGTGAGCATGCGGACTGTGGCCGGTGCGCACGACCATCGCCGGGTGGAGATCGAATCGGAGACGACGGTCGATGACTGGGCGACGATCGTGGCGGCGGCATCATCGAAAGCCACCGCCGAGGCGACGGCGGCGTTCCGCCAGGTCACCGCGTCGACGACCGGGCAGCCTCCGCCGGCCGGCTGAACTCCGCCACGCTGACCTGGACAGCCGAGCGGGCCGTTCGCTCGGGCGCGGGCCGTTCGCTCGGGCGCGGGCCGCTCGCTCGGGCGCGGGCCGCTCGCTACCGGCGCCCGAAGGCGAGCTTCAGCAGCTGCCGGACGCCCGCCTTCTGGCCGTACGCCAGGACCCCGGCCTCGTAGATCCGGGCGGCGAACCAGAGGCAGACCACGATCGAGACGACCAGGATCAGCGTCGCGGCGACGATGTCCAGCGGGCCTGCGTCGCCCGTGAGGTAGCGGGACAGGATCATGTACGGGCTGAAGAACGGGATGAACGAGAGGAGTGTCACCCAGGACGCGTCGGCCGGGATGAGCCCCGTCGCCCCGTACACCGCCACGATGTAGCCGATCGCGGCCACGAGCGACATCGGCGCGACGACGCTGTTCACGTCCTCCATCCGGCTGACCGTCGCCCCGGCCGCGGCGTAGAGCACCGCGTAGAGCAGGAAACCAAGCACGAAGAGGATGGTGAAGGTCAGGATGACGTCCGGCGTCAGGCCGGCCGGCAGGTCCATCGAGCTCGCCTCGGCACCGAAGACGAACGACGCCACCGGGCCCTGGAGGAGCAGGGTGACGATGACCGCGGCCAGGGCGGCCGCGAACTGGACCAGGCCCAGCCCGCCGACACCGAGCACCTTCCCGCCCAGGAGCTGGAACGGAGTCGCGGCCGTCAGGACGATCTCCATGACCCGGCTCGCCTTCTCCTCGGCAACGCTCGTGGCCACCCACTGGCCGTAGAGGATGATGGCCATGAAGAGGAAGATCACGAGCACCTGGCCGAGGGCCATCTTGGTGTAGAACTCGACGCTGCTCTCGGCGGCCTCGCCGGGCCCCGGCGGCGTCGGTTCCTCGACCGTCACCGTCGCCGGCGCGAACAGCGCGGCCTGGTCGCCGGGAGCGACTCCCAGCCGGTCGAGCCGGTCGGCCACGGCGATGGACGCGGCCGCCTGCTGGACGCTCGCCGGCACGCGTCCGCCCGGCGGGTCCTTGGTCACGACCGTGAAGGCCAGGTCGCTGCCCGTCGCGGGTCGCTCGATGACGAGGGCCGCGCTGTAGTCGCCGCGCTCCACGGCCTGGCGCGCCTCGTCCGGGGCGACGGCCTTCACGTCGTAGGCCGGGTGATCGGCCTCCGAGCCGGCGTTGAGGACGGCGGCGGTGCGGGCGACCGGGTCGAAGGCGAGCTCCGCCGCCGATGCGACCGCGACCTTGGTGATCACCTGGCGGTCGATCCAGCCGATCACCACCGGCGCCAGGGCCACCAGGACGGCGCCGATGACGAGCAGGACAGTGCCGAAGCGGAAGGCTCGCGTCCGCGCCTTGACCAGGAACTCGCGGCGGGCGACGACGAGCGTGTTGCGCAGGTTCGGTCCCATCGCTCAGGCTCCCGTGGCCGGGCCGGACGGGGTGGGACCCGCGGAGGAGGCCGCGTGTCCCGGCGGCGCGTCGACCGGGGGTGCGCCTCCCGGGCCCGGGCCGGTCGGGGGAGTGCCGCTTGCCGCCCGGGGCCCGGCCAGCGTCCGCTCCTCGGCATCGGGCCGCGTCCCGACGAGGTCGATGAAGATGTGGGTCAGCGACGGGTCGGCGATCTCGAAGCGGGTGATCCGCTCGCCGCGCTCCATGGCCGCATGGAGGAGCGCCTCCGGATCCTGTCCGTCGGCCACCTCGATCTCGCTGTAGTCGCGGCCGGCGCGGGTGATGCGGGTGCCGGCGATGCCAGCCAGCCACGGCAGGTCGGGGTCGCCGACGACTCCCAGGCGGACGACGCGCTTGCCGGTCATGCGCCGGACCTCCGCGGTGGGCCCGTTCGCCAGCAGCCGGCCGCGGTCGATGATCGCCACCGCGTCGCACAGCTCCTCGACCATCTCCATCTGGTGGGTCGAGAAGACCAGCGTCTTGCCGCGATCGCGCATCTCCAGGAAGGCGTCCTTCAGCAGGTCGACGTTCACCGGGTCCAGGCCGGCGAAGGGCTCGTCCATGACCAGGACCTCGGGGTCATGGAGGACGGCGGCGATGAACTGGACCTTCTGCTGGTTGCCCTTGGACAGCTCCTCCGCCTTCCGGCCCGCGTACTCGGGCACGCGGAAGCGCTCGAGCCACTCGTGCACCTCGGCCCGGGCGGCCTTCGACGGGACGCCGTACAGGGCGGCGAAGAAGACGAGCTGCTCCTCGACCTTCATCCGCGGGTACAGGCCGCGCTCCTCGGGCAGGTAGCCCCAGGTGCGGCGAGGGAGCTCGGTCGAATCGCGCCCGCGCCAGCTGACCCGGCCCTCGTCGGCGCGAATGATGTCGAGCGCGATCCGCATCGTCGTCGTCTTGCCGGCGCCGTTGGCGCCGAGGAAGCCGAAGACCTGGCCCGGCTCCACGCGGAAGGTGATCCCGTCGAGTGCCACGGTCTCGCCGAAGCGCTTGTGGAGGTTGGTGATCTCGAGGCTCATGCAGGGCTCCCGTCGCAGCGCACGCGTCGCCGCCAGCTCGTACGCCCCGTGCGGGCGGTCGACGCCGGTTCCGAAGGCGCTCGGGTCACGGTAGCGCGCCGCCGGTCCCGCGTCACGGCCACCTGCGCCCCTCGCGGCGGGCCATCCGGCTCTCCCGGTGCCTGGCCGCCGGCTCGGCTCGTCGAGCTACAGGATTCCGAGCCCCTCCGCCAGCGTCAGCGCGCCGAACACGATGAACACGGCCGCCGACCCGAACCTGATCGCGTTGGCGGGCAGCCGATCTCCCACGAAGCTGCCGATGGCGATGGCCACCGCGTCGGCCGCGACCATCCCGGCAGCCGAGCCAAGCCACGTGGCGATCGGCTCCTGGGTCGCCGCGAGGGTCAGCGCGACCAGCATCGTCTTGTCGCCCAGCTCGGCCAGCAGGAAGGTCGTGGCGATCGCCACGATGATCCACCGACCGCTGCGCTCGGCCGCCTTCTCCTCGCCCTCGCCCTCCTTCCCGCCGCGGAGCGTCCAGGCGGCGAAGCCGAAGAAGGCGAGCCCGGCCGCGACGCTGATCAGCTGGGTCGGCAGGACCGCGGCCACGGCCCGGCCCAGGATGACCCAGCCGGCGAACGCGATGAGTGCCGCGATCGACACCGCCAGGAGCACTTTCAGGGCCGGGTAGCGGGCGGCGAAAGCGAGGGCGATCAGCTGGCTCTTGTCGCCCAGCTCGGCGATGAGGACGACGCCGAACGACACGAGAAAGGCGTCCATCCGTCCTCCGCTCCCGGCCGCCCGCTCCGGGACCGCCGCCACCCCCGCGACCGCCGCCACCCTCGGGGTCCCGGGGAGTGTTGCGCCTGCGGCGACCACAGTCAAACCGGCGGGGACCTCCGATGCGCGTGGCGGGCCACGCGCGACGGCGGGCTCGACCGCGCCGGCTGGTGTCTGCCAACACGGACGCCGCAGGCGACCTCAGTCGAGCGCCCCGGGTGCTGTCGTCCGGCTGGCACGGTGGATGCGCGCCGGGCCGGGCACGGGCCTACGATCAGGGATGACGGCGCGGGCGACTACGCAGGAGGCCACCATGACGACCTTTCGGAGCTCCACGATCGGGCGGCGGGCCGGCTGGATCCTGATCGTCATGGGCCTGTTCGAGCTGGTGCTCGGCGCCGGCTTCCTCCTGTTCGCCGGCTCGATCCCCGACGACGAGGGCAGCACCGGGATGCTCGTCACCGGGCTGATCCTCGGGCTCGTCGGCATCGGCATGGCGGCGGTCGGCTTCATCTCGATCGTCGCCGCCGCCCGTCGCGACCGCATCAGTGCCACCGGCCTGCCCGGGACCGCCCAGATTCTGTCGGCGGGCCAGACCGGCTGGTTCGTCAACGAGAACCCGCAGGTCGAGCTGGAGCTGATGGTCAACGTCCCCGGCCGCGCGGCATACCCAGCGAAGGTCAAGGCGGTCGTGCCGCTCATCATGCTCCACCGGTTGCAGGGGTCCCTGCCCGTCCGGGTGGATCCGTCGGACCCGGACGACGTGGTCATCCAGTGGGACGCGCCGGCGATCGGGGGCGGCTGGACACCGGGCGGGATCGGCGGCGGCTTCGGGCCGGGCGGACCGCCGGACGCCGCCCCAGTGGCCGCGGGAGCGCCCGAGCCCGCATGGAGCGGTCCCGGATCGGGCACGGACGAGACCCTTGCCCAGGTCGCGGCCGCCTACGACTCGGCCGGGGCCACCGGCGCCCCGCCCATCTTCGGCCTGCCCGAGCAGGCCAACTACTCCGTCGAGCAGATCCGCGCCTGGCTCCGGGCCAACGGCCTGGCCGCTGAGGCCACGATCGAGACGCTGCAGGACAGCGGCCACACCGTCGGCGACGAGCGCCTCTTCACCATGGACGCGACGGTCCGCGTGCCCGGTCGCGCCCCCTACCGGACGGGCCCCAGCGCGGCCATGGTCCCGCTCGAGAAGGTCGGCCGGATCGCGGTGGGGGTGACGGTGCCGGCGCGGGTCGGGCCGGACAACCCGAACATGCTCATGTTCGAGTGGGATCGAATCTGACCTGGGGCCCGGAGGGCGCGACCACGCGCCATCCCGGGATGCGCCGCGCGGCGGCGGGCGGCCACTCCCCCGTGGCGACCGCCCTATCCGCCTCGTCTAGTACGTCTCGAGGTAGCGGTCGACCTCCCAGCCCGTGACCTGGGTGCGGTACTCGTCCCACTCGGCCAGCTTGGCGTGGGTGTAGCGGGCCAGGACGTGCTCGCCCAGCGCCTCGCACACGACCGGGTCGGCCCGGAGCTCCTCGATCGCCTCGCCCAGCGTGCCGGGCAGCTCCTCGATCGAACGCTCGGCGATCCGGTGGGCCTCCATCTCGTAGAGGCTCTCCTCGACCGGCTCCTCCAGCTCCAGGCCCCTGGCCACCCCGTCGAGCCCGGCCGCGATCATGACCGCGAAGGCGAGGTACGGGTTGGCCGACGGGTCGGGGCAGCGGAGCTCCGCCCGGGTGCCCTCGATGCTCTTGCCGGGAGAGATCCTCGGCACGCGGATCAGCGCCGATCGGTTCGTCCGGCCCCAGGTGATGTAGGTCGGCGCCTCGTAGCCGGGCACCAGCCGCTTGTAGCTGTTCACCGTCGGGGCGAGGACGGCGATCATCCCCCGGGCATGGGCGAGGAGCCCGGCGATGTAGGAGCGGGCGATCGCCGAGAGCCCGTACGTGTTGCCGGCGTCGGCGAAGGCGTTGCGGCCTTCCGCGATGGACCACAGGCTCTGGTGGGTGTGCATGCCCGAGCCGTTGATGCCGAAGATCGGCTTGGGCATGAAGGTCGCGTACAGGCCGTGCTGGTTGGCGATGGCCTTCAGGGTGAACTTGAAGGTGATGGCGTTGTCGGCCGTGCGCAGGGCATCGGCGTACTCGAAGTCGATCTCGTGCTGGCCGATGGCCACCTCGTGATGGGCCGCCTCCACCCTGATGCCGAACGCCTCGAGCGCGTCGACCATGTCCTGGCGGATCTCCTGGGCCAGGTCGGTCGAGAAGTCGAAGTAGCCGGCCAGGTCGTGCGGCAGCGGGATGACCTTGCCGTTGTCCCGGCGAAAGAGGAAGAACTCGAGCTCCGGCCCGAGGTTGACGACGTAGCCCAGCTTCTTGGCCCGCTCCACCTGGCGCCGCAGGACGTAGCGGGGGTCGCCGGCGAACGGCTCGCCACGCGGATCGAACACGTCGCAGATCACCCGGGCGGTGCCGCGTTGGCCGGACCCCTTCTGCCAGGGGATCTCGGCGAAGGTGCCCATGTCGGGCAGCAGGTACTGGTCGGACTCGGCGATCCGGGTGAAGCCCTCGATCGAGGA
>JAGDMV010000216.1 GCA_017860675.1 Chloroflexota bacterium | reverse complement strand
TCGCCGACGGCGAGCCGGACGCCCGGCGGAAGCCGGAAGGGCGGCTCGGCCGGCGTCGCGTCCCCGGTCGTCGACCGGGGACGATGGGGCGGGAAGGCCCCGGGCGGCAGGAGCGGGAACGAGAGCACGTCGGTCGGGCCCCTCTTCCCCAGGTGGATCGCGTTGAGCCGGGCCAGCTCCACGTCGTCGGCCAGGACCAGCCCGACCGAGGCCGGCGCGGGCGCCCCGCCCGCGCGCAGCGCGGCCGCCAGGCAGCGGGTCAGGACGGAGGCCGGCAGGACCCGTGGAGTGCCCGGCCGGACGTCGAGGTCGATCCTCCAGGGCGGGAGATAGATCGGGCGGGCCGTCACACCCCGGCCCCGCCGGCTCCCCGGCGGGCCTCGAGCTCTACGATCTTGTTCTGGGGGTAGGCGACCCGCTGGTGGTACATGCCCAGCAGCTGGGCCACGAACGCCTCGCGCGTGCGCTCGAGGTCTCTCAGGGTCAGGTCGCACTCGTCCAGCTGGCCGTCCTCCAGCCTCTCGTCGACGATCTGGCGGACCATGGCCCGGATCGTGGCCTCGTCGTGCGAGGCGAGCGACCGGACGGACGCCTCGACCCCGTCGGCCAGCATCAGGATCGCCGCCTCGCGCGACTGCGGCTTCGGGCCCGCATGACGGTAGCGGCGCTCGTCGACGGTCGCCGCCGCGGCCTGGCCGGCCTGCGTGCCGAGGCCGCCGAACGGCGCCGCCGCCTGCTCGCGCGCCTTCGCCCAGAAGAAGGAGAGGCGTGCCGTGCCGTGGTGCTGGGGGATGAAGGCGATGAGCGGCTTGGGCAGGCGACCGCGGTAGGCGAGGTCGATCCCGTCGGGGATGTGGGCACGGAGGACCTGGGCGGACGCCTCCGGGTCCAGCTCGTCGTGGATGTTGACGCCGCCGGCCTGGTTCTCGATGAAGGCCAGCGGGTTGGCCAGCTTGCCGATGTCGTGGTACGAGGCGGCCACGCGCACCAGCAGGGGGTCGGCCCCGATCGCCTCGGCCGCCCGCTCGGCCAGGTTGCCGACCATGAGCGAGTGATGGTACGTGCCCGGCGTCTCCAGCAGCAGCCGGCGGAGGAGCGGCTGCGACGGGCTGGCCAGCTCGAGCAGCTGGAACGCCGTCAGGAAGCCGAAGGTGTTGCCGATGAACTGGAACGTCCCTGCGGCCACGATCACCGACAGGGCCGCCGAGGCGACGGCCGCCGCGCAGAGCTGGAGAACCCCGGTCAGGTCACGCGAGCCGAGCAGCGAGAAGATGGCGATCACGGCCAGGTTGGCGACCATGATCGCGCCTCCGGCCCGGACGAAGAACGAGAGGCGATCGCCCCGGCGGATGACGACGATCCCCGCCAGGCTGCCGGCGAGCACGTACGCGGCCAGCTCGAGCGACAGTCCGTTCACAGCCCCGGCGATGATTGCCACCAGCGTGGCCAGGATGGTCGCCGGGCCGCCGCCGAGGAGGACGGCCACCAAGATCGGCGGAGCCGCGCCCGGGATGAAGAAGGGCAGGATCGAGCGGCCTCCGGCCATCACGTAGGCCAGCGTCGTGACCAGCAGCAGCAGCCCCAGCAGGACCAGCGCCGAGGTGCGGTGCCAGAGCTCCTGGCGGAAGCCGAACAGCCACGCCAGGTAGAGCACGACCACGAGGGCGGCGAGGAGGAACCAGCCTGCGATCCGGGAAACGTCGAGCTGGACATCGGTCAGGCCGAACGCCTCCAGACGGGCGAGGTCGACCGCGCTGACCCGCTGGCCCGGGCGCAGCAGCACCTCGCCCTGGGTGATGTCGTAGCGGACCGGTGCCACGGCCGCGGCGGCGGCGGCCCGGGCCGCGTCGGTGAGCTCCTGGCTGTAGGTCGAGTTGGGCGCCAGGAGCGGCGAGACGATCTCGGCCACGAGCGTTCGCTCGGGCGCCGCGAGCGACTGGGCCACCCGGTCGTAGAGCGTCGCCCGGACGCCCTCGAGGTCCGCGTCGCGGATCTCGGTCCGCTGGACCAGGCTCAGCACCCGCGCCGCTTCGGCGGCCACCGCCGACCACTCCTCTGCGTCGAGTCCCTCGAGCGTCTTGCGGGCATCGTCGCCGAGCCACACCAGCTGGCTCGCCAGGGCGATCTCGCGCGAGGCGGGCGCCAGCGGCAGGGCGAAGATGGAGTCGAGCGGGCCGAGGGCCGCGGCGAGCGAGTCGAGCTGGCGCCGGGCGATCGTCGCCGTCGTGTCGGCGGTGAAGTCGTACTGGGGCGGCACGGCATCGCGGGCCGCCTGGCGGGCCGCCTCGGTCTCGACCTTGCTCGAGAACTCGATGGTGCGCGGCGCGCGGACCTCGGCCGCCGCCACGTCACCCACGACCAGGTCGACCCCGCGCGGAAGGTCGTCCGCGACGAGGATGACGGTCAGGCCGCCGACCAGGAGAGCGGCCGCCACCAGGAGGCGCACGGCGTCGTGGCGGGTGAACCGCGCCGGGCGATCGACGGCGCGGGTCAGCATGCCCGACCCCGTCCTTCCTCAACCGGGCGCATCGGGATCTCCGGGGCTCGCGGGCGCATCGGGATCTCCGGGGCTCGCGGGCGCAGCCGTGGCCGCGCGTGCGGCCGTCGCCGCCGTCCCGGCCAGGGCTGCCGTCACCATGCCGGAGACGATCTTCCCGTCGGCCCGGCCGCGAGTCCGGGGGGCGAGCCAGCCCATGACCCGGCCCATGTCGCGCGGTGACGACGCCGCGGTGGCGGCGATCCCTTCGGCCACCAGCGCCCGGATCTCGTCGTCGGACAACTGCTTCGGCAGGTAGCCGGAGACGATCTCGATGGCGGCCTCCTCGGGCCGGGCGAGGTCTTCGCGGCCGCCCGCCCGGAAGGCGTCGGCGGACTCACGGCGCGTCTTGATCTCGCGGGCCAGGACGGCAGCAACCTCGTCGTCGCCGAGCGGCCGTCGCTCGCGCTTCTCGACACCGTAGACCGCGTTCCAGGCGAGCCGCAGCGTGTCACGGCGGAACGCGTCACCAGACCGCATCGCGGCGGTCAGGTCGTCGTGGAGTCGATCCCTGAGGGACACCGGCTGCGGCGCCGGACCCGGCGGCTAACCCTGCTGGCGGGTGGCCTTCTTGCGCTTCGCCTCCTTGCGCTTCCGCTTCACGCTCGGCTTCTCGTAGTGCTCGCGACGGCGGGCCTCGGCGAGGATGCCTGACTGCTGGATCTTCTTGTTGAAGCGACGGAGGGCGCTCTCGAAGGTCTCGTTCTCACCAACTCGGATCTCTGCCAATGCCGGGTTCACCTCCTCCGCCCGTGCTTTCCTGCTGTTGGCCGCCGGAGGGCGAGCCGGCGAGCGCGTGCCCGGGCGCGCGGGACGAGCGCGCCACGAGGCTCGCGGAGCATATCGTCCGGGCCACGGTGGGTCAAACCCCCCTGAGACCGCCGACGGGCGACCGGCGGCACGGCCCGACGACGATATCGGAGCGCGGTGCAGGCGACCGGCGGCGCGCCTGGCGGGCGATCAGCGTCGCGTCACGGTCGATCGGTCGGCCGATCCCGGGGCGCGCGCACCGACGGGCCACCGCGCCCCGGCAGGCGACCGGCGTCGCGGAGCGCGTGGCGGAGCAGGAACTCGACCTGGCCGTTGACCGAGCGGAGGTCGTCCGCGGCCCACGCCTGGAGGGCCACGAACGTGTCGGGGTCAAGCCGCAGGAGGAACGGCTTCCGCCCGGCCATCGGCCCAGGTGCCTCGCCGCCTCTGCCGCCCGCCCGGCACTACTGGTAGAGCGTCCCGGCGTTGAGCACCGGCTGGGCCTCGTGCTCGGAGCAGAGGACGACGAGCAGGTTGCTGACCATCTGGGCCTTGCGCTCCTCGTCGAGCTCGACGACCTGCTTGGACGACAGCTGCTCGAGGGCCATCTCGACCATCCCCACCGCGCCCTCGACGATCCGGGTGCGGGCGGCGATCACGGCATTCGCCTGCTGCCGTCGGAACATCGCGTTGGCGATCTCGGGGGCGTAGGCAAGATGGCTGATCCGGGCTTCGATGACCTCGACGCCGGCCCGCTGGAGGCGGTCCTGGATCTCGCTCCGGAGCTGGTCGGCGATCTCGACCGGGTTGGAGCGGAGGGCGACGTCACCCTCGCGGGGGGCGTCGTACGGGTGCGAGGTGGCCAGGTTCCGGAGCGCGGCCTCGGCCTGGACCTGGACCTGGACCTGGACGAAGTCCTCGTAGTCGTCGACCTCGAACAGCGCCTCGGCGGTGTCCGTCACCTTCCAGACCACGACCGCGGCGGGGTTCTCAGCCGGCGGGCGGGAGCAGGTAGAGCGCCATGCGGAGGGCCGTCCGGGCGTGAATCGAGTGAGCCATCCGGGCCGGCATCCGGAACCACGAGCCGGGGGCGATCAGGTGCGGCTCGCCGCCGACGACGGCGTCGCCCTCGCCCTCGATCACGTGGACGACCGCCGGCCGGCCGGCGGTGTGCTCGGACAGCTCCTCGCCGGGAGCGAAGGAGAAGAGCACGAACCGCATGTCCGGCCCGTCGTAGAGCGTCTGGCTGTGGATGCCGCGCGGCACGCTCGGCGCCTCGGCGGCCAGGTCGGCGAAGAAGACGGCGTTCTCGGACATGGCAACCTCCAGCCTGAAGGCTACGCCCCGGCGGCGCGTATCGCCGGGCCCGCCCGCCCGCCGGGGCATTGCGTTGCCGGCGTCCTTCCGCCACGATGCCCTGGTGAGACCGTATCGGCCGACGACCCGCACCCTCATCGACCTCCTGG
>JAGDMV010000215.1 GCA_017860675.1 Chloroflexota bacterium | reverse complement strand
ATCGATGTGGGCGATGATGCCGATGTTGCGGGTGCGCTCGAGGGGATCCGGCCGGGCCATGGCGGTGGTTCCGGCTACCACTTGAAGTGGCTGAAGGCCCTGTTCGCCTCGGCCATCTTGTGGGTGTCCTCGCGCCGCTTGACCGCCGCCCCGAGGCCATTCATCGCGTCGACGAGCTCGGCGGCGAGCTTCTCGCCCATGCTCTTGCCACTCCGCTTGCGGGCCGACTGGACGAGCCAGCGCACGCCGAGCGACAGGCGGCGATCGCCGCGGATCTCGACCGGCACCTGGTACGTCGCGCCACCGACGCGGCGGGGCTTGACCTCGATGATCGGGGTGGCATTGCGGAGGGCGGCCTCGAGGACCTCCATGCCGGGGCGTTTCGCCTGGGCCTCGGCCCGGGCCAGCGCCTGGCGAAGGATCCGGTCGGCCAGGTTCCGCTTCCCGTTGGTCATCAGCTTGGCCGAGAAGCGGGCCGTCGTCCGGTTGGCGGGCGTGCCCTGGTACTTCTGCTTGCGGGGAATGCTTGCGCGGCGCGGCATCAGGCTACTTCTTCTGGCCGGCCAGCTGGGCGGTCGCCTTGGCGCCGTACTTGCTGCGGCCCTGCCTGCGGTCACGGACACCGGCGCTGTCGAGCGCCCCGCGGATGATGTGGTACTTGACCGAGGGGAGGTCCTTCACCCGGCCACCGCGGACGAGCACGACGGAGTGCTCCTGAAGGTTGTGGCCGATGCCGGGGATGTAGGCAGTGACCTCCATCTGGTTGGACAGGCGCACGCGCGCGATCTTGCGCAGGGCCGAGTTCGGCTTCTTGGGCGTCATCGTCCGCACCTGCAGGCAGACGCCGCGCTTCTGGGGCGCGCCGGGAATGGGGTGCTGGCGCTGCTCGAGGCTGTTCCAGTTCTTGCGCATGGCCGGGGCCTTGATCTTGGTGACCTTGAGCTTGCGGCCGCGGCGT
This sequence comes from Chloroflexota bacterium, assembly GCA_017860675.1. GTDB lineage: Bacteria > Chloroflexota > Limnocylindria > Limnocylindrales > CSP1-4 > CTSoil-043. Next base: position 2,309 of record JAGDMV010000215.1, on the reverse strand, counting down.
ACGAGCTGGCTGATCGTCGGCACGGAGACGCGATTTCCTTTCTGGCCTGGTTCGGGATCGGCGTGGGCCGGTCGGCTTGGCGGGCACCCGGGTGGGTGGTCGCCTGGACCGCGCCCGGCGCGTCCGTCGCGATGGTGCGTGTCGCCTGCCGGCGGCCGGCGACACGATCGGGGAGTGTACCAGCGGGGTTGCGCGGGTGTCAAAGCCCGCGACGCCCCGCCCCTCCGCGCAGCGGCGCGGGCTCAGCCGGGGGGTTCCGGCGCCGCTCCCTCGTCGCCCTCGGCGGCGGGTGGCTCGATCTCGTCCGCCGGCGCCCCGGGTCCGGGGGTCGCGAACGGGTTGAATGGATACTCGGCATCGGCCGCCTCATCGTCCCCGGCGGCGGTGGCCGCCAGGAGCGCCGACAGGCGCGCCGCATCGTCGTCGAAGCGGACCTCGTCGCTGGCCTCGAGGAAGGGGTTGTACTCCGCGCCGAAGCCGGCCGGCAGCTCGCCGCCGGCGAGGGCCTCGGCCGCGCGTCGCCGCTCGGCCTCGCGCCGGGCCAGCACGTTGGCCGGCGCGCCCGTCCCGGCCGGGATGAGCTTGCCGATGATGACGTTCTCCTTGAGGCCGATCAGGTGGTCCTTGGCCCCGTTGATGGCGGCCTCGGTCAGCACCCTGGTGGTCTCCTGGAAGGAGGCCGCGGCCAGGAAGCTGGCAGTGTTGAGCGAGGCCTTGGTCACCCCCAGCAGGACCGTCTGGGCGGTGGCCGGCTCGCCGCCCTCGGCCAGGACACGGTGATTGGCGGACTCGAAGTCGAGGCGGTCGACGAGCTCCGTCGGCAGCTGCTCGGTGTCGCCCGGCTGGTCGATGCGCACCTTGCGCAGCATCTGCCGGACGATGATCTCGATGTGCTTGTCGTTGATCGACACGCCCTGGCTCCGGTAGACCTTCTGGACCTCCTTCACCAGGTAGCGCTGGACGGCCTCCTTGCCGCGCGTGTCGAGGTACTCCTGCGGGTTGATCGGGCCCTCGGTGATGGCGTCGCCGGCCCGGATCTCCTGGCCGTTCTCGACCAGCAGCTTGGCGTTGTGGGGGATTGCGTACTCGCGCTCGACGACGTCCTCCGCCTGGACCTTGAGCCAGTCGGCGTCGCGAACGAGGATCCCCTTCTCCGGGGCGGCGACCTCGCCCACGGCTCCCTCCTTGCCCGGAATCCGGGCCAGGACCTGGCCCTTGTCGACGAGGTCGCCGGGGGCGACCAGGAGCTCGGCTGCGGCGGGCAGCCGGACCGGGGCGTCGAACTGTTCGCGGCTGGTGACCTTCACCCGGGTGCCCGCCTCGCCGCGGATGACCTCGACGATGCCGTCGATGTGGCTGATCTCGGCCTTGCCCTTGGGGATCCTGGCCTCGAACAGCTCCTCGACCCGCGGCAGGCCGGCGGTGATGTCGAGCCCGGCGACACCGCCGGTGTGGAAGGTCCGCATGGTCAGCTGGGTGCCCGGCTCGCCGATCGACTGGGCGGCGATGATGCCGACGGCCTCGCCGGCGCCGACCAGCCCGCCGGTGGCGAGGTTGCGGCCGTAGCACATGCGGCAGACGCCGTAGCGCGCCTCGCAGGTGAGCGGGCTGCGGACCAGGACCTCGGAGATGTCGCCGGCCACGATCGCCCGGGCGTCGTCCTCGCTGATCTCCTGGTTGCGCGCCACGATCACGGTCCCGTCGGGACCGACGATGTCGGCGGCCGCCAGCCGGCCCACGAGGCGCCTGCGGTAGGTGTCCTCCTCGGCCGCGATCTCCTCGGACTCGAGCCGGGTGATCCAGCTACCCTCGAGGGTGCCGCAGTCCTCGTCGCGGGTGATGACGTCCTGGGCCACGTCCACCAGGCGGCGGGTCAGGTAGCCCGAGTCGGCCGTCCGCAGGGCGGTGTCGGCCAGCCCCTTGCGGGCGCCGTGGGTCGAGATGAAGTACTCGAGGACGGTCATGCCCTCGCGGAAGTTGCTGCGCACCGGGACGTCGATGATGCGGCCCTGCGGGTCGGCCATCAGGCCGCGCATGGCCCCCAGCTGGCCGATGTTGCCCTTGTTGCCGCGGGCGCCGGAGGTGGTCATCATGGCCACGGCGTTGGCCGGGTCGAGCTCGGCCATCATCGAGTCGGACATGTCGCGGGTCGTCTTCTGCCAGACGTCGACGACCTGCTCGTAGCGCTCCTCGTCGGTGATCAGGCCGCGCTGGAAGTCGCGGTTGATCTTCTCCACGTCGGCGTCGGCCCGGGCGAGCAGCTCGGGCTTCTTCTCCGGCACGGCGATGTCGACGACGGCGATCGTCAT
>JAGDMV010000214.1 GCA_017860675.1 Chloroflexota bacterium | reverse complement strand
GTCCTGGTGACGGACGCACAGCAGCGGCGGGGGATCGGCACCGAGCTCCTGCGGCGCCTGATCGACTTCGCCCGGGCCGAGGGACTGGCGCGGATCTCGGGCCAGATGCATGCCGACAACGAGGGCATGCGCCGGGCGTGCGAGCGGCTCGGTTTCGAGATCAAGCCCGGCGTCGGGGAGGGGGTCATCCGGGCCGAGCTGGTGCTCTAGAGGCGCCGGAGGGCACACGCGCCTGCGCGGGCGGCTGGCGCCGGCAACCGGCCCGGCCGCTGCGCTCGTTCGCCGCTACCCGCGAACGACGATGTTCACCAGCCGGCCGCCGCCGGCGTGGACGATCCGCTCCGGGGTCCGCCCGCCGAGCGCCGCGGCCACCTTCGGCCGGGCGAGCACGAGGGCCTCCACCTCGGCCTGCGCCAGGTCGACCGGCACGACGACCTTGTCGCGCAGCTTGCCGTTGACCTGGATCGGCAGCTCGCGGGTGTCGGCGGCCGCGGCTGCCTCATCGACTGCCGGCCAGCGCTCGGCGTGGATCGAGGACCAGGCGTCGCCCCGGGCGGCCAGCCGCCGGGCCCAGAGCTCCTCGGCCATGTGAGGCGCGGCCGGGGCGAGCATGAGGAGGAGCAGCCGGACCGCCTCGTCCCAGGCTGGCCCGTCGGCGACCGCCGTCCCGCGGTAGCGGTGGAGGACGTTCACCAGCTCCATCAGCTTCGCGACCATCGTGTTGAAGCGGAAGCCCTCGTAGTCGGCCGTGACCGCGGCGAGCGTCCGGTGCGCGGCTCCTCGGATCGCCCGCTCGGCGGCGGCCGCGTCCTCCCCGGCGGGCAGCCGCTCGGCCTCGACGTCGCCCGCCTCCCGGCCGTGCGGGTCGAGGGCCAGCGTCCAGGCCCGGTTGAGGAAGCGGGCCACCCCGCCGATCCCGGTCGGGCTCCACGGGCCCCCCTGGTCCCATGGGCCCATGAACATCAGGAACAGGCGGACGGTGTCGGCGCCGTACTGGGCGACGAGCGCGTCGGGATCCTCGACATTGCCCCGCGACTTGCTCATCCGCTCGCCGTCGGCACCCAGGACCTGCCCCTGGTTGAACAGGCGCAGGAACGGCTCGCGGTGGGCCAGCAGGCCGCAGTCCGCCATCGCCTTGGTGAAGAAGCGGCTGTAGAGCAGGTGCATGACCGCGTGCTCGGCGCCACCGGTGTACTGGTCCACCGGCGTCCAGCGGGCGAGCATCGCCGGGTCGACCGGCGCGTCCACCTTGGCCGGCGACAGGTAGCGGAACCAGTACCACGACGAGTCGACGAACGTGTCCAGCGTGTCGGTCTCGCGCTGGCCCGGCCCGCCGCAGCGCGGGCAGGTGGTGTCGCGGAACGCGGCGTCGTGCTTGAGCGGGTTGTCGCCGGAGCCGTGGTAGTCGACCGTCTCGGGCAGGAGCACCGGCAGCTGGTCGTCCGGCACCGGGACGATCCCGCAGCCATCGCAGTAGACCACCGGGATCGGCGTGCCCCAGTAGCGCTGCCGGCTGACGAGCCAGTCGCGCAGCCGGTAGCCGATGGCGGCCTTCCCCTCGCCGCGCTCCTCGAGGTCGGCCGTGATCGCCCGGATCGCGTCGGGCGCGGCCAGCCCGTTGTAGCGGCCCGAGTTGACCAGGATGTCCGAGTCGCCCTTGCCGACGTAGGCCTCGGCCGGCTGCCCCTCGCGGCCGGCGCGGTCGATGGGCCGGATCACCTCGCGGATCTCCAGGCCGAACTGGGTGGCGAAGGCGAAGTCGCGCTCGTCGTGCGCGGGCACGGCCATGATCGCGCCGGTCCCATAGCCGGCCAGCACGTAGTCAGCGACCCAGATCGGGATGCGCTCCCCGTTGACGGGGTTGATCGCGTCGGCCCCGAGGGGGACGCCGGTCTTGTCGCGCTCGGTGTTGAGGCGCTCGATCTCGGTCTCCCGCTGGGCCTGCTCGACGTAGGCGGCGATCACGGCCTGCTGGCCCGGCGAGGTCAGCTTCTCGACCAGCGGGTGCTCCGGGGCGAGGACCATGAAGGTCGCCCCGAAGAGCGTGTCCGGCCGGGTGGTGAACACACGGATCTCGTCGCCGCCCGCGAGGTGCGTGTCGGGGGCGCTGCGGAAGACGACCTCCGCACCCTCGCTCCGGCCGATCCAGTTGGTCTGCATCACCCGGATGGGCTCGGGCCAGTCGATGCCGGCGAAGTCGAGCAGCTCGTCGGCGTACTTCGTCGTCCGCAGGTACCACTGCGGCAGGTCGCGCTTCTCGACCTTCGCGCCGCAGCGCCAGCAGTGGCGGTCGGCCCCCTCGACCTGCTCGCGGGCCAGCGTGCCGTCGTTCGGGCACCAGTCAACCGGCGACGTCGCCCGGTAGGCGAGTCCGGCCTCCAGGAAGCGCAGGAACAGCCACTGGTTCCAGCGGTAGTAGGACGGGTCGCAGGTGACGACCTCGGCGTCCCAGTCGAACGACGCGCCCATGCTCCGCAGCTGGCGGCGCATGGTGTCGATGTTGCGCCAGGTCCACTCGGCGGGGTGGATCCGGTTCCTGATCGCCGCGTTCTCGGCGGGCAGGCCGAAGCCGTCGAAGCCGATCGGGAAGAAGACGTTCTCGGCGTGCATCCGCCGGTAGCGGGCGAGGGCGTCGGTCGGGGTCATGATGTACCAGTGGCCGATGTGCAGGTCGCCCGACGGGTACGGGTACATCGTCAGCAGGTAGTACTTCGGCCGCGAGTCGTCGTTGAGGTCCGTCCGGTGCAGGTCGAGCTCGGCCCAGCGCGCCTGCCAGCGCGGCTCGATGGCGGCAGGGTCGTAGCGGTCGATGCGGCTGCGGTCGCTGGTCCGGTCGGTCGTCACGGCAGGCTCTCTGCATGCAAACGACCCCCGCCGATCGGGCGAGAGGTCGTGCACGAACCGAAGCCGCGTGCCTCGCCGACGAGGTGGTCCGGATGCCATGGTTTGACGGTGGCCGGACATGTCCCGAGAATGCCGCGATGCGATCGCTCGTGGCCGCCACCGCGGCCATCCTTCTGCTCTGCACCGCGTGCTCCAGCGGCTCCGGCACGGTGGGCCCGGGCACGAGCGCCCCCACGACAGCGCCGCCGGGGCCCACCGCGTCCGCGCCGCCGAGCGCGTCCGCCCCGACCGCGACCGCCCCGCCGGCCTCCTCGCAGCCCACCGGCCAGGCGTTCTCGTCGAGCCAGTACGGCTATTCGGCCACGATCCCGGCGGACACCGAGATCGCGGCGGCTATGTCCGGTTGGGACGGTGGGGACGTCGACCACACCGCCGCCTACGCCGATCGTTTCTATGGCGACGGCTGGGTGATATTCACCCTCGGCACGCCGACGGACCTGCCCCTGGCCGGCTTCGTCGACGAGCATGTCGCCTGGCTCACCGCCAACCGCTGCCCGGCTCAGCCCTCGCGCGCCGCCACCGAGATCGACGGGGCTCCCGCCGTCCGCCTCGCGTTCCATTGCCCGAACGGCATCTACGGCCCCACGCTCGTCGACAAGGCGATCGCGGTACGGGACGGGCGAGGAGTCATCTTCACCTCCATGTCGCCCGACACGGGCGAGGAGACGCTCGCGGCCTTCGACCAGCTCCTCGGATCCGTGCGCTGGACGGGCCCCTGACGAGAGGTCGCCGGCGCACGGAAGAGTGCCGGCAAACGGAAGAGTGGCAGCACCTCCGGGCGAGCCCCGTCGGGGGCCGCCGGTCTCGGGCATCAAGCGGAGGCGGGGCCGTGTTCGCGCCCCGCCTCCGTTCGGCGGATCCCCCGTGTCGCCAGGGGCCGCCGTGCCCCGGCGTCAGGCCTCTCGTCCGAACAGCACCGGGAGTGGCACGCTCGGCTGCGCCGCCGGCGAGTATGCCGGGTGGTGGGTGAGGTCGACGCTCATCACCAGCCAGCGCTCCTTGGCCAGCTCGGCGATCCGTTCGACCAGCCCAGAGAGGTGCGTCTCCGGGTGATCGACGAACGGCATCCGCTCCAGCCGGTACTCGACCGGGCGGGTCGAGCCGGTCGGCCGCTCGAGGAGGACCGGCAGCGGCACGCTCGGCTGCGCCGCCGGCGAGTACGCCGGGTGGTGGGTGAGGTCGATGCTGACGACGCGCCAGCCTTCCTTGCCGAGCTCGGTGAGCCGCCCGAGGATCTCCGCGAGGTGGGCCTCAGGGTGATCAACGATGGGCAGCCGCTCGAGGCGATACTCGAGGGCGGGGGTGGATGTGACCGGTCGCTCGGTCTGCTTCTCGGCGATGACCATCTCGTCCCTGGCCTCTCGTCTGCGATCCCTCGCCGCGGATCGCCTCGCGGGAGCAGGAAGCCCCCAGCGGTCCCCGCTCCCGAGGTGCTCGTCCCGCGAGGCTGAAGGGACCGAGGGTGACACTACACGCGCGACCTGAAGGACCGGGGGAAGCGGGATGAACAGGGCGTGAACGTTGTTCTTCACGTCCCGTTCACGAACCTTCCGCGCGTTCGTCATGTTGCCGAAGTAGCGTCTGCTGGGATACGGCGACCTGTCCGCGTTCCCGGATGCGCAGGCCCCAAGGGGTTGGTGACATGAACGAGCAGCAGGGCTGTGCCCAGTCGTCGGCGGACATCGCCCGCGCCTACCTCTACTTCGCGCGCCTCCTCGGGCCCAGGCCGAACGGCGTCGCTGCCCAGCAGCTCGCCATCAGGGCCGCGGCCGAGCACGTGCTCGAGCGGGCGGAGATCAGGGACGCCCAGCTGATCTCGCTGCCGAACGAGGCGGACGCGGCCGTGCTGACCTACTCCGCCGCCATCGACTACCTCGCCCACGACGCGGCCGGGAGCCACCGCCGGGGGCGTCCCAGCGACACCGACTACAGCAAGGCATACCGGCTCCTCCGGAAGGTCATCGCCAGCGGCGACGAGGTCCAGGTCAAGGACTACGCCCGTGGCGGTCTCTGGCTGCTCGCCTTCTCGATCTGGGAGCGCGGCGCCGCTCGGGTCGGATCCGTCTCGCCGACGACACCGACGGCGGCATGAGGGCGGGCCGGGTGGACGGTCCTCGGCGCTAGGCTCCCACCACCACCCGGAGCCATCCGCCCAGGGCGGCAAGGAACGCTTCGCGCGCCCGGCGCTCGCGCCACGGGGTGTGCCCGCACTGCTGGAACGAGATGAACTCGAGCTGCGGCATGAACCGTCGCAGCAGATCGCGCGTAGCCGGCCCCGGATGCGGATCCTCGTCGCCGTGCAGCATCAGCACCGGGACGCGGATGGCGGCAAAGGCAGGCGGCTCGATGCCCACGGCCTGCAGGCGCAGGACGTCCGACCACGTCTCCTCGTGGCCCCGGGGATCGGGCTCGAGGGCGGACCCGTCCGGTTCGAGGGCGGACCCGTCCGGCTCGAGCGGCTCGTACGCCTGGGCCGCTCCGGCGAGGGCCGCGACCTTGCCGAACAGGGCGACGCGCTGTCGCGGGTCACCCTCGTGCTCGAGCCGGGCGCGGAGCGTCTCCAGGCGCGCCCGACCCGCGGCACCGAGGCGCTCGCCCATGGCGTGCTCGAAGGCGGCGCGACTCCGCTCGTCGTACGTGCCGCAGCCGACGAGGGCGAGCGCCCGGACCCTACGTGGGTGCCGGGCCGCGAAGGACAGCGCGAGCATCGCCCCCCACGACCAGCCGACGAGCGTCGTGGTTGCCGGGGCGACCGCCGCCAGGTCCGCCACGTGCTGCGCCACCGTCAGCGGGACCGTCCCGCTCCGGCGCTGGAGCGGCTCCATCACCCGGAACTCGTCGGCCAGCGCCGTTGCCAGGTCGGCCACCGACCCCGGGGCTCCCGGCCCGCCGTGCAGGAGCACGACCAAGCCTCCCGCGGTCCCGTGGGCGCGCACGACGATCGGCGCCAGCTCGCTCATGCCCGGCACGATCCGCCGCGGCCGCAGGGAGCGGTGGACTCGCCGTGTGTGCCGTCCCCGGCGCGAGCGGGAGTCCGGGCGTCTCGGCGCGCGGTGGTGACCGCGCCGACCGACGCCACCCGGATGGCGTGTGGCACGGCAGTCGGGGGATGCGCCGGGACGCAGAAGACCCTCCGGGCATCCCGGAGGGTCTCGATCGCGCTCAGGGGGCTGGTGGAGCTACGGGGATTCGAACCCCGGACCTTCTGAATGCCATTCAGACGCTCTCCCAGCTGAGCTATAGCCCCACTGGTCCGGTGGCG
>JAGDMV010000213.1 GCA_017860675.1 Chloroflexota bacterium | reverse complement strand
CCCGGCCTACTGCCCGATCGTGGCCACGTCGCTGATGGCCCGCGCCCCCTGCGCCGCGGCGGTGGCCACCAGGTTGTAGCCGACCCCGGCCTCGACCGGGATCGACGCGACCTGGACCACCTGCCCGTCGAGGACCATTGCCTCGATCGATGAGGGTGCGAGCAGCCGGGTGCCGGAGCCGTCGGAGGCCCAGTACTGCAGGCCCGGGGTGGCACCCTCGGGCACGGTGAAGATGACCCGGAGCACGCCCGGCTGGATCGAGTCGGCGAAGAGCAGGTTCACGTCGCCCAGGATCTGCCCGGGCGGGATGGTGGGCGGCGCAGTTGCCAGGTCCGGGAAGATCGCCACCAGGCCGGCAGGGCAGCTGAGCGGGGCGTTCGCGCCGATGCAGCGCAGCAGGTCTGGGTCGATCCGGAAGATGCCGGTCTTCACCGGCCACTCGAAGCCGATCCCCGGACCGCCCGGCAGGACGGGGGTGACGTCGCCCGGCCAGAGGTCGAGATCGGGCACGTCGCCCGACTCGGGCAGGGGCGCCGGGGTCACGACCTCCGCCGTGGGCTCCTCCCCGGGCGGCTGCGTCGGTTGATCCTCGTCCGGCCAGGCCGATGTCGGCAGCTCCGGGTAGTGGGCCGGCGTGCCGCCGCCAGGGAAGCCCCAGAGGCTGATGATTCGACCGCCGCCGAAGACCGTCCCGAAGCGCTCGACGATCCGGGCGGGCCACCAGACGCCCTTGTCGGCGAGGCTGAGCGGGTCCATCACGTAGTAGGCGGCCTCGCCCTGCGGCCCTGCCGGGCGGAAGCCGTCGAGGTAGATCGCGTGCCCGTCCCTGAAGCTTGGCTGGAAGCTCAGGTTGGCAGGGATCTCGCCGTAGCGGCCGAGGATGACGGCTCCGGCGCCGGCGTAGAGCAGCGAGCGCAGCTGGAGCGGGGTGACCAGGCGGGCGCTGAAGGTCACGCCCCAGCCCTTGTTGACCGCGTGCTGCAGGTTGGACGGGCCGGTGCCGCCCGAGGTGTCGCCGCTCAGCCAGCGCATCTGGCCGCCCGTCGTGACGATCCCGTAGGTCAGGCGTGCGAGCATCGCTCCCGAGGCCATGACGCAGTTGGCGTTGGCCAGCGGGCTGCCGTCGAACTGGGTGATCAGCGGGACGCGCGGGTAGCCGAGGGCGTTGGTCCAGGCCGGCCGGAAAGGATCGGTCGGCGCCGTGCCCGGCTCGGCGTAGGCGAGCAGGGTCAGGGTCTTGTCATCGGGCAGGGCCTGGAGGGTGACCGGCTGGGCGCCCTCGATGGCGACCAGGCCGAAGGCGGCCGGCTCTCCGACCTCGGTCACGAGGTCGAGCGAGTTGGCCGGGCCCGGCCGGGCCTGCGAGGCGACACCGGGGGTCATCGCGGCGCCGACCACGAGGGCCCCGCCGGCGCCGATCACCGCCGCGAGCAGGAAGCGGAGGACGAGGCCGAGGACGGGCATCAGCCGAACTCCCCGGAGCCTGTGCAGCGTCCGCCAGCCACGCCTCTCATCCGCCTATCCGATACATCCGTCATAGGTGTTGTACGGTCCCCATCCCGGCGCGAGCATGTTGGTGGTGCCGCCGTACTGATCGGTCGTCGACAGCCGCCAGTAGAACCTGCCGGTGAACCAGCTCGACGTGGTCTGAACCTGGAAGTACAGCTTCTGCCAGCCCGTCGTGGTCCTGACCTGGATCGTCTGGCTCCCCGTCAGCGGCCGGCCGATCGCTCCGGCCGGCGGTGAGAGCTGCCACTGGAGCGTCACCCGCGTCAGGCCGTCCGCGTCCATGGCCATGGCGTTCAGGTCGATGGTCGGGTACGTCGGGCTGCAGTACTTGCCGAAGAAGATGGAGCTGGGCGACGTGCTCACCAGCTCGAACTTGGCCTCCTGGTCGCAGCGCTTGACCGTGATCGACTTCTTGGACGATGTCGTCCTGGCGCCCTTCTGGTCGGTCGCGACGACATACCACGAGATCGTCCCCGGGCTGGTGATCCCCTCGCTGCCCGGGTCGATGTCGCCGTAGCCGGTGACCGAGGTCGCTGCTCCCTCGAGGGCCAGCGACCGCTTCGTCCAGGTGGACCGGCCCGGTCCCTTGAAGTAGAGCGTCAGTGACTTGACGCCGTCCTGATCGGTCGCCTTGACCGTGATCTGGCTGTTGCCAACGTAACCTTGACAGAGGTCGGGACCAACCCAGACCGTGGTGGGGTCGGCCACCCGGGAAGTGATCCTGGGGCCTGTGTTCTGGCAGACCTTGACCGTGAGCGTCAGGTAGCCGCTCTTCGGCGACCGCGTCGATGTCGGGCTGGCGTCCTTGTCGGTGGCGATCACGTAGTAGCGGACGGTGCCGGCGGTCTTGATGCCGTCGGCCTTCGTGTCGAGGGTCGCCGTCCACTTCCCGTCGGAGAGCGACATCGGCTTCGTCGAGTAGGCGGAGGCCCCCGGTCGCCGGAAGTAGAGGGTGACGCTGGCGACCCCGTCATGATCGGATGCGCTGACCGAGATCGCGACCGAGGTCGGCGAGGACGGACAGTAGCTGCCGGTGTCGTAGCTGATGGTCGAGCGCGAGGCGGTGAGGCCGGAGACCTTCGGGCCAGCGTTGGGCTTCGGGCTCGCCGAGGCCGTCGGGCTCGGTGTCGGGCTGGGCGAGGCCGTCGGCTCCGGTGATCGTGTCGGGCTCGCCGTGGGCTCGGGGGTCGGTCGCCGTGTCGGCTCGGGCGGGGCATCGCAGCGCGCGATCGGCAGGTCCTTGATGTTGCCGTCGACCTCGAGACCGCCCTTCACCCAGCCCCGCTGGTCCGTCCCGGGGGCGGGCCAGTAGATCTGCAGCCAGGTGCCGCCCTCGCTCCGCCCGGTGACGAGGACCTGCTGGCCTCGCGGAAGCTTCCCCAGTGGTGGGCCCTGGTCGGGGCAGGGATACACGACGAGCACGACGTCGCTCTGGCCGGTGGCGCCGCCGTCGCGGTCGAACGACACCGCGCCGCTGGCGACGAGGGTGGAGCCGCCGACGATCCCGACCGTGAGGCCGGCGGCGAGCACGGCGAGGCTCTTGGCGCCGAGCACCCCACCGAGTCCAGCCGCGCCTGCCACGTGTGCCTCCAGCAGCCCCGGACGACGCGAGTGTACGAGAGTCGAGACGCCCGGCCAAGACGGATTCGCAACGCCGGGTGCCGTGTCGCACCGCGCTACGCTGTGGCCCTGCGCCGTGGGTGACCAGATGCGGCCGGCGGCGGGCTACCGGCTCGACCGGAACAGGAGGAGCAGATGGCTGAGCAGGGTCAGGTCGGCGCGGCG
>JAGDMV010000070.1 GCA_017860675.1 Chloroflexota bacterium | reverse complement strand
TCGTGGGATGGTGCGGAGGAGATCGCGACGCTGCTCAACGACCTTGGCTACGAGCCGACGCCGGTCCAGCCCTGAGCCCGGAGAACCGACCCGGGAGCGCCTGCACCGGTCGCAGAACCCTCGAGATCGAGCGCGTCTGGCGCACGCTCACCAACGGCGCTGTCACCTCGCGCCCCCTCGTGACGGCCAGGACCGCGGCGGGGCGACCGGGGCCACTTCACGACCGACGCCTCTCGACACCGGTGGTAGGGCGGCCCATCCTGCCGCCAGCAGGAGGCTCTGACACGCGGCCCATTCCCTGGCCACCTGGATGGCGCCGAGCCACTGGCGAACCCGACCCGTGAGATCGAGGAGGACCCGGCGATGTCCGCCCGCCAGGCCTATCTGTCGGCGTCGGCCACGGAGGCGCGATCGCCGCCAGATGCCTCGGGTTCGACCTCGCCCGAGAGCACTTGACGAGTGGCCAAGACCCGTCACGGCACCGCCGCCAGCAGGTCCAGGGCGCTCTGGGCGAGGCCGACGGCCGCCACGGAGTGGTCGGTCGCGTCGGCAGGGTCGTCGAGAGTCATCGAGAGCACGAACCAGCGGTCGTCCGAGCGGCGGAGCAGCCAGGTCAGCTGGAGGACGCCTGGTTCCGAGCCGCCCTTGAAGCCGACGTAGGGCCAGCGAGCCGTGTCCACCGGCAGACCGGGGTTCACGGCGAGGACGTCGAGAACGGGGCCGAGATCGGGCTGGCCGCCCAGGTCGCGCAACTTCGCCATCGCTGTGCACAGGTCGGTGGTGCTGGCAAACCACTCCAGCGTGTCGATCTGGCGCGGCTCCGCCCAGAACTCGAGGCGCACCGGCGCCGCGGCGATCTTCCCTGCCAGCAGCGCCCGGCGACCGGCCACGTCGGCAGCGAGGTACGCGACCGCGAGGTCGGCGTTCGCCGGCGCCTTCAGCACGAAGAGCTCCCGGGTGGTGAGGAAGGGGATCATCCGCGACGGGTCGGCGAGCCCCATCGCCGCGAGGTTCGCCTCGACGTTCTCGCGACCGAGCCGGTGGATCAGGTGGTCGGCAGCCGTGTTGTCGCTGATCGAGATCATCTGGCGGGCGAACTCATCGAGCGTGTGCTTCGTTCCCGCCGGCATGCCCTGCATGATCCCGCTCGGAAGGCTCTTCCAGTCGTCGCGAATGGCCAGCTGTTCGTCCCAGGCGGCGAGGCCGGCTGACACCTGGTGCGCCAGCTCGCCCAGGACGTAGAGCTTGAACGTGGACCCGACAGCGAGGCTCCGGTCGGCGTCAAGAGCGTGGATCGGCGAACAGGACCGATTCGTGATCTCTGCAGCCAGCATGCTCGGCTCCGAGACGAGGCCGTCCAGCACGGCGTCGATCTCGCCCCATGATGTGGCTGGCGAGGCGCGAGGCGACGCGTCGGCATCGGCCGGCTGGAACAGGAGCCCGACGATCCGGTTCGGAGCCGTCGGCTCCACTGCGAGGCCGACCGAGAGGGCCAGCGCCGGGCCATCGATGCGCGCCTGGGCCGACAGGTCATCTGCCGGCGTGTAGGCGGTCAGCGTGAACGGCCCGGCGTCTGCGATCTGCTCCAGCACCGCGATGAGTTCGGCGGCGGGGACCTGGGCGAGAAACGTGGGCGAGAACGTCGTGGTGACCTCGGCTACGGTCGGTGGCGTTCCGGGCCGGTTGAGCACGTCGAGCACCCACCGCAGGCGGGTGCCCACAGGCGTCGGGGGTAGGGTGATCGGGCCGCTCGGACTGGCCGAGGGCGCCGCCGAGACGGGTTTGGTCGGAGGGATCGACGGTGCCGACGAGGCTCCCGGCCCAGCCGACGCGCTCGTGACTGGCGAGGCGCTGGCCGGCGCGTCCGTGGTCGTCGGGCTCGACACGGGCGCCGCCCCGCACCCGGTCAGGAAGGCCACTGCGACCGCGATGGTCACCGCGAGGCGACCGTACTTCTCCATGGCTTCAAGCGTATACCTCGGGCCTGTGGCAACCACGGCCCGGGCGCGACCCGATCGCGACGTTGGGGTGGTAACGGACAGTCAGCTGCGAGCCCGGTGATCGCGGCAGAGCCGTGGGCGCAGGACGTAGAACCAGAGCGCGAGCCCGACCTCGATCGAGATAGCGGCGATCGCCAGCGTCCAGCGCAGCTGGCGGCGGCTCACCGGGGCACCCCCACCCGGTGGTGGACACGTGTCCGGACGATCTCCTGGTCGGGGCTCGGCCCGTGGGTCCGGGATCCCACGCGATAGCCGCTGGCAAAGGCGGCAAGGTCGGCGGCGAGCACCTGGGGCCGCTTCATGCCGACCGTGTCGCGAATCGCCTGGCGGGCGGACTCGACCCGGACCAGCCGCAGCCGGCCGACAAGGGCTCCGAGCGCGACGACGCTCACCAGCGAGTCGTCGCCCGCGTCGCGGGCGAGGCGCGTGCAGGGGATCCGCAGCTCGGTGATGTCGGTCCGGCCGGTGGGCTCCAGCACGAGCGTCTCGTTCACCACGAGGAGCCCGCCCGGAGCGACGTGGGAGGCGTACTTGGCGTGCGACGGCGGGTTGAGGACGACGGCTGCGTCCGCCTGGTCGACGATCGGGGAGCCGATCGGCCCGTCGCCGATGATGACCGTCGACGAGGCGGTGCCGCCCCGCATCTCCGGCCCGTACGAGGGGATCCAGAAGACCTCCAGGCCCTCGTCCATGGCCGCCCGGGCCAGCACCTTGCCGGCGAACAGGATGCCCTGGCCGCCGAAGCCGGCGAAGATGACCGAGCGTTCCACGGTCAGCGCTCGCGCTGGGGCGTGGCCGCCCCGTCGGCCGGAGGCGCTCCGCCGGTGCCGTCGCCGCCGGGTGCTGCCGTGTCCTTCGTCCGGTCGACGAGCACGCCGAGCGGATATGCCTTCACCACCACGTCCCGCAGCCGCTCGATCGACTCGACCGGCGACATGCCCCAGCCGACCGGGCAGTTGGACAGGATCTCGACGATCGAGAAGCCGCGCCGCGCCAGCTGTGCCTCGGCGGCCTTCCGAAGGTACGACTTGGCGCGGCCGATCGCGGCCGCGTCGGCCACCGAGCCGCGGGCGGCGAAGGCGACGCCAGGCATGACCGCCAGCATCTCGGTCATCGGGATCGGCAGCCCGTGGAGGCCAGCCTCGCGGCCGCCCGGCGAGGAGGTGCTCCGCTGGCCGAGCAGCGTGGTCGGCGCCATCTGGCCGCCGGTCATGCCGTAGATGCCGTTGTTGACGAAGACGACGGTGATGAGCTCCCCGCGCGCCGCGGCGTGGACGATCTCCGCCGTGCCGATGGCCGCCAGGTCGCCATCACCCTGGTAGGTGAGGACGAAGGCGTCGGGCCGGACCCGTCGGATCCCGGTCGCCAGGGCGGGCGCTCGCCCGTGGGGCGCCTCGACGAAGTCGACCGACAGGAAGTCGTAGGCGAAGACGGCGCAGCCCACCGGTGCCACGGCGATCGTCCGCGGCCCGAGGCCGAGTTCGCCCAGCACCTCGGCCACCAGCCGGTGGACAACACCGTGGCCGCAGCCCGGGCAGTAGGTCGTGGTCCGGTCGGCGATCAGCTCGGGACGCTCGAACACCACGCGGGGCTCGAGGTCGTGGGCGAGGGCCTCCTCGAGCGTCATCGCGACCCCCCCGCCGCCAGCCCGTCCAGCTCCCGGATCGCGTCGACCACCTCGCCGGGCGTCGGGACCATGCCGCCCATCCGGCCCCGGAAGGTCACCGGCCGGCGGCCGCTCACGGCGAGGCGCACGTCCTCGACCATCTGGCCGGCCGAGAGCTCGACCACCAGGAAGCCCCGGACCCGGGCGGCGAGGTCGGCCAGAGCGGCCGTCGGGAACGGCCAGAGGGTGATCGGCCGGAAGAGGCCGACGGCGAGCCCGGCCTCGCGCGCCCGCGCGACCGCGGTCCGGGCGACCCGGGCCGAGGTGCCGTAGGCCACGATCACGAGGTCGGCGTCGTCGAGGCGCTCGCCGGCCCAGCGCACCTCGCGGGCTTCGATGCGGCCGAACTTGGCCTGAAGGTCGAGGTTGTGCTGCTCGAGTGCCTCGGGCTTGAGGTGCAGCGACTTCACCACCCGTGGCGGGCGCCCGTCTGCCCCGCCGAGCACCCACTCGGCGCCGCGTCGCTCCGGCATGCGGAAGCTGGCCGAGACCGGCTCCATCGCCTGGCCGAGGATCCCGTCGACGAGGATCATCACCGGGGTCCGGTAGCGCTCGGCCAGCTCGAAGGCGTCGGCCACGAGCTCGACCGCCTCGTTGATCGACGAGGGCGCCAGGACCGGCGTCCGGTAGTCACCATGCCCGTGGCCCTTGACGGCCTGGAAGTAGTCCGCCTGCGACGGCCCGATGCTGCCCAGGCCAGGGCCGCCCCGCATCACGTTGATCAGCACGACCGGGACCTCGGCCCCCGCCATGTAGCTCATCGCCTCGGCCATCAGGCTGATGCCCGGGGAGGACGAGCTGACCAGGACGCGAGCGCCGGCCGCGGCCGCCCCGTAGGCCATGTTGATGGCGCCCAGCTCCGACTCGGCCTGGACGAAGGCCCGGCCTTCCTCGGGCATGCGCCGGGCCATCCACTCCAGGAGCTCGGCCTGGGGCGTGATCGGATAGCCGAAGTAGGCGTCGCAGCCGGCCCGGATGGCCGCCTCGGCCATCGCCTCGTTGCCCTTCATCAGGATGCGCCGCGGGGCGGCCGGCCTCGGGCGCGCGCGAGGACGGACGGCGGTGGCAGCCGGCGGCACGGGCGGCGCGGAGGGCTGGACGGCGGTGTCGGCCACAACCAGATCCGCCTCCGGGGGCCGGACTGCCGTCACCGCCGGGCCCCCTTCGGCAGGGCCAGCACGACCAGGGCGCAGTCGGGGCAGACGCGGGCGCAGATCGCGCAGCTGGTGCAGGCCTGCGGGTTGACGAGCCTGACCGGGTGGTAGCCCTGCACGTTGACGACGCGCTCCTCGAGGGCCAGTCCGTCCTTGGGGCAGGCGGCGACGCACAGGCCGCAGCCCTTGCAGCGATCGCTCAGGACGAGAACAGGCCGCCAGTCGGCCTCGGCGAGTGGGCCGGCCGGCTCCGTGGGAGACAGCGTGGCCGCCGGCTGGGTCGCGATCATCGCTTCCTCCCCTGTGGCCCTGCCGGGGCCGGATTCGACCCGGCCAGCGTGCCCGGTGCCGAGGCAGGTGCCCGGCGGCACCGGGCCGAGCGTCCATCCGGGTCGGACCCGTCGCCAGTGCCGAAGGTTGCGATTTGGTTTCGGCCGGGCCGGGTGGCCCGGGCCGAATGGCACGGCCACGCGGCAGGTCGGGGGGGCCGCTGCCGGAGGTGCATCAGCGCGGCCCGGACGGGGCGCGCCGCGGCGCCGCCGTGCCCTGCAGCTGGCGCAGGCGGGCCACGAGCTGGGGCTCGGTCATGCGCCCCGCCGGCTCCACCTCCACTGGCCGCTGGCGGCCGTGACGCCTGTCGCCGGCCGACAGCTCGCCGGCCAGCCGTTCCCTGACGGTGCCCGGGCCGATGATCACCGCCCGATCGTCGGGCGGCACCAGCGCCGCCACCTCCCGCACGAACCGCTCGAGGTGGGCCCGGCGGTGACGCTCGACCTGGTCGTCGGCGACGCCGCCGCCACCCGCCCGGATCGTCGGGTCCCGACGGTCGCCGCCTACCGCGCGGCGGCGCGGCGGCACCTCGGACACGAGGCGGGTGACCTCGGCGCCGGATCGCCAGCGGAGGACGAGCGCCTCCTGCGCATCGATCCAGACGAGGGTGGCGGGGCGCTGCGGCGCGGGATGCACGCTCATCGTGCGACCTCCACGACGTTCGCTGGGGCCGGCAGGGGTGCCGGCCGGGCCAATCACAGGGTGCGTCCACGGACGGCCGCTGGGCAAGGGCCGCCCGGCCCGTAAGACGGGAGCGATGCGGCGCAGGTGACGGTGCGCCTGGCCAGGCGCAGGTGACGGTGCGTAGGCGCACCCGACGGGTGGACGAGCGGCGCGATTTGCGGCAAGGTAGACGCGCACCCGGGTGGGACACACCGGCCCCCCAGGTGACCCGTCGCCCGACGGACATGCCCGACGAACACCGGTGTCCGCATCCCATCGTCGCCACGGCATTCCGTGGTGCTCTGGTAGGAAGGAGCGTCATGTCGTTCGACCGACCCGTCACCCAACGGGTGGCCGTCGACCGGGTCACGACGAGAGCACCGCAGCGCGGCTTCCTCGTCGCCCTCCTCGCAGCGCTGCTCGCGGCCGGCAGCCTTGCCGCCGCCCCCGCCCCGGCATCCGCCGCCGGGATCAAGGTCACGATCGTCGTCGGCCCTGCCGGCTCGGCGACGAGCACGTACCTCGCCGATGCCCGTTCGTACGCCTCGCTCGCCCGCTCGTACGGCGCGACCGTGGTCGAGGTCTACACCCCCAACGCCACCTGGAGCCGGGTGCGCTCGGCGGCGCAGGGAGCGAACCTGCTGATCTACCTCGGCCATGGCAACGGCTATCCCAATCCCTACCACACGACGCTCGAGCCGAAGAAGGTGGACGGGTTCGGGCTCAACCCGTACGCGGGCAGCGGCAACACGAGGACCGCCTACTACGGCGAGTACTACGTCCGGAGCTACATCCGGCTGGCGCCGAACGCCGTCGTGATCCTCAACCACGCCTGCTACACGGCCGGCAACTCCGAGCCCGGCCGGGCCCTGCCCACCCTGACCGTGGCCCGGAAGCGCGTCGACAACTTCGGCGCCGGCTTCCTTCGGGCGGGCGCGAAGGTCGTCTTCGCCGAGGTGCGGGGCAAGGCCTCGCACATCATCCGGTCGCTGTTCACGGGCAGCTCGACGATGTCGAAGATCTTCTGGAGCAGCCCCTACCGGACGTACACGTACCGCCGCTCGCTCGTGTCGGTGCGCACGCCCGGGGCCACCGGCTGGCTCGATCCGTACCGGCCCGGCTACTACTACCGGAGCGTGGTCGGCAACCTTTCGATGACGGCGGCGACCTGGCGGCCCTGAACCGGTCCGTCCGTCCGGGCGGTTGCGGGGCGGCCGGACGGCGGCAGGCTATCCTCGGGCCCTTCCGCCCCGGGGGAGGTGCCGGTCGGCACGGCCCGATCGTGGCGGCCCACTGTTCAATGAGGGCATGAGTCCACGAACCGGGGCCGGCGGCACGCCTCGGCCGGCGGGCAGTCGCGCCGGCAGCAAGGCCGTCGTCCGCGTGCTCGACGTCGTCGGCGTCGTCCAGGGAGTCGGATTCCGGCCGTTCGTCTGGCGGCTGGCGACCGAGCTCGGCCTGGGCGGGCGGGTGCGCAACACCGCCGGGCGGGTCGAGGTCGAGGTCGTCGGCAGCGCGGCCGCGCTCGACGCCTTCGTCCGCCGGCTGCGCACAGACGCACCGCCGCGGGCCCGGGTGGAGCGGGTCGCGGCCCGGCAGCTGCCCCCGGCCCTCGCCGACGCCCTCGCCGCAGAGCTGACCGCCATCGGGCCGCGCTTCGTCATCGACGAGAGCGTCGCCGGGCCATCCGCCGAACGGCTCTTCCCGCCCGACATCGCCACCTGCGACGACTGCCTTGCCGAGCTGGCCGACCCGGCCGACCGCCGCTACCGCTACCCGTTCATCAACTGCACGAACTGCGGTCCGCGGGCGACGATCATCGACGAGCTGCCCTACGACCGGGCCGAGACGACGATGCGAGCCTTCCCCCTCTGCCCGGCCTGCGCGGCCGAGTACCGCGACCCGGCCGACCGACGGTTCCACGCCGAGCCGGTGGCCTGCCCGGACTGCGGTCCGCGCCTCGCCTACCGGCCGACCGGGGGCGCGGCCCCGACGGCGACCGGCGAGGACGCCCTCTCGGCCGCCGTCGCCGACCTCCGGGCGGGCCGCATCGTTGCCGTCAAGGGTCTCGGCGGCTACCACCTGGCCTGCGCCGCGACGGACGAGGCCGCCGTCGCCCGGCTGCGCGACCGGAAGCGGCGCTGGGCGAAGCCGTTCGCGGTGATGGTCGCGGACATCGCCGCGGCCCGCGCCATCGCCCGGGTGTCGGCGGCCGAGGAGCGCCTGCTGGCGGCACCGGCACGGCCGATCGTGCTGCTCGCCCTGCGCACCGGCGCCCGGCGTGGCGGCCCTGTCTCGCTTGCCCCCGGCGTCACCGCCGGCAACCGCCGGGTGGGTGTCTTCCTGCCCTATACGCCGCTCCACCACCTGCTGCTGGCGGCGATCGGGCGGCCGATCGTGCTGACGTCGGGCAACCTGGCCGACGAGCCGCTGGCGACGGACGACGGCGATGCGCTCGCCCGCCTGGCCGGGCTCGCCGACTCGTTCCTGGTCCACGACCGCGAGATCAGGGCCCGCTACGACGACTCGGTCACGCGGGTCGTGGCCGGCCGCGAGTCGGTCGTCCGCCGGGGGCGCGGCTACGCCCCGGAGCCGCTGCCGCTCCCCGCGGCCGCGCCGGAGCCGATCCTGGCCGTCGGGGCAGAGCTGAAGCACACCTTCACCCTGGCAAGCGGTGCCCGCGCTCACGTCGCCCCGCACAACGGCGACCTCGAGGACCTGCCGACGCACCGTGCCTTCACCGATGGGCTGGCCCATCTCTCGCGGCTCCTCGCCCTCGAGCCCGCGGTCGTCGCCCACGACCTGCACCCCGAGTACCTCTCGACCAAGTACGCGGTGGCGCACTTCCCGGCAGAGAGGCGGGTCGGCGTCCAGCATCACCACGCCCATGTCGTCTCGGCCGCGGCCGAGCACGGCCTCGTCGAGCCGTTCCTGGGGGTCGCCTACGACGGCCTGGGCATGGGCGACGACGGAACGTTCTGGGGCGGCGAGCTGCTGCTGGCCGACCTGCGCGGCTACCGGCGCCTGGCTCGCTTCGGTCGCGCCCCGATGCCGGGCGGGGAGCTGGCGATCCGGCG